>JBEBJC010000414.1:0-6992 GCA_040080105.1 Myxococcota bacterium | reverse complement strand
GTTGTGGATCCAGGCGCTGGTGGTGGGGGTGAGCGGGGGGCTGTACAGCCCGCTCCTGCCGATCCTGCCGCCGATGACGCTGCAGGTCGCGCTGGTGTTCGGGCGCAGCGTGCCGCTCGGGTTGGTGCTTGCGGGGCAGCTCGTCGCGCTGTGGGTGTACGCGGGCCTCGAGCTCTCGGGGTTTTCGCTCCGGATCCCGGCGCTCGGGGCGTCTGCACACGGAGACCGGTGGGCGCTGATCACCGCGGCGTTCCTCACCGTGTTCCTCGCGGTCGGAGCCACCGCCGGGGCGAAGGCGCGCGGGCTCGTGGCCGGGCTCGTGCGGAGCACCATCGCGGCGCACGACCGCGAGCGGGTGCTGCACGCCGAGCAGGCGCGCGAGCTGGTCACGCTGTCGGGGGAGATCGCGCACGAGCTGAAGAACCCGCTGGCGAGCATCAAGGGGTTGTCGGCCCTGCTCGCGCGCGACCTGACCGGCAAGGACGCCGAGCGGCTGGCGGTGCTGCGGGCCGAGGTCGACCGGATGCACGAGACGCTCGACGAGTTCCTGGACTTCTCGCGTCCGGTGGTGCCGCTCACGCTGGCGCCCGTCGATCTGGCGGCGCTGTCGGCCGAGGTGGTGGCGGTGTGTGAAGGGGTGGCGGCCGGGCGGGGGGTGAGGCTGTCGACCCGGGGAGAAGGAGAGGTGGTGGCGGACCGCCGGAAGCTGCGCCAGGTGTTGGTGAACCTGCTGCAGAACGCGATCGAGGCCGCGCCCGCGCGGTCCGAGGTCGAGGTGGTGGTCGCCGCGTCGGAGGTCGAGGTGCTCGACCGGGGGCCCGGGGTGGCGCAAGACGTGCGCGAGGTGGTGTTCGAGCCCGGGGTGACCACCCGCCCCCGCGGCAGTGGCCTCGGGCTGACCATCGCGCGGGCGCTGGTCGCGCAGCACGGCGGCGAGCTCGGGCTCGAGCCGCGCCCCGGGGGAGGCACCCGCGCTCGGGTCCGGTTGGGGGCGACGTGAAGCCGAAGGTCCTGGTGGTCGACGACGACGCGGCGGTCCGGTACACGTTGGCCGAGACCTTGTCCACGCTCGACGTCGAGGTCGACCAGGCGGCCGACGGCCCGGCGGCGGTGGCGAAGATGGGGGTCGAGCCGTACGAGCTGGTGCTCACCGACCTGCGGATGCCAGGGGGGATGGACGGCCTCGGCGTGTTGCGCGCCGCCCGCGCGCTCGCCCGCCCGCCGCGGGTGGTGCTGGTCACCGCCCACGGGTCCGAGCGCACCGCGGTCGAGGCGATGAAGCTCGGGGCGTACGACTACTTCCGCAAGCCGTTCGACGTGGACGAGGTGCTGGCGGTCGTCGGGCGCGCGCTCGAGACCACGCGGCTGCAGGCCGACAACAGCCGGCTCCGGTCGGCGTTGAGCCTGTCCCGCCGGTTGTTGTTCGCGTCACCGGCGATGGAGCGGCTCGCCGAGCTGGTGGCGCGGGTCGCCCCGCGCGACGTGAACGTGTTGATCACCGGCGAGAGCGGAACCGGTAAGGAGCGGGTCGCCGACGCGATCGTCGCCGCGTCGCGACGGGCCGGTGAGCCGTTCGTGAAGTTCAACTGCGCCGCGATCGCGACCGAGCTCGCAGGGGCCGAGCTGTTCGGGCACGCGAAGGGCGCGTTCACCGGCGCGGTGCGGGAGCGGCCGGGGTTGTTCCGCGAGGCGCACGGCGGGACGCTGCTGCTCGACGAGGTCGGCGAGCTGGATCTGGACGTGCAGGGTCAGCTGCTGCGGGTCCTGCAGACCGGCGAGATCCGGGCGGTGGGGGAGGACCAGACCCGCCGGGTCGACGTTCGGGTGCTCGCGGCGACCCACCGCGACCTCGCCGAGCGGGTCGCCGCCGGAGCGTTCAGGGACGACCTGCGGTGGCGCCTCGACGTGGTGCACCTGCACGTGCCGCCGCTGCGCGAGCGCCCGGACGACGTGTCGGTGCTGGGCCAGCACTTCTTCGAGCAGTACGCGCGCCGGTTCGGGGTCGAGCTCGGGCCGGTGCCCGAAGGGGTGTGGGCGAAGCTGCGCGAGCACCGGTGGCCGGGTAACGTGCGCGAGCTCGAGCACGCGATCGAGCGGCTGATCGCGCTGTCGCCCGAGGGGGAGCTCGACGTGTCGCTGCTCCCGGGCGGAGGGGGCGCCGCCGAGGTCGAGGCGCTCGACCTGAAGTCGCGGGTCGACGCGTACGAGCGAGGGCTCGTGGTCGACGCGCTGCGCGCCGCCGGCGGAAACCGCAGCGATGCCGCCCGCAGGCTCGGGATCGCGCGGGTCACCCTGTACGAGAAGTTGTCGAAGTACGGCCTGTAGCCGCGGACGACCGTGCCGGTGGAATCACCTCCCGGACACCCGTCGTTCACCGCGCACCGGATACCCTTGGGGAATGACGCCTACTCCGGTCGCGGTCGCGCGGGTCCAGAGCCCGGGGGAAGAGATCGCCAACACCGTCAGCCACGGGCTGGGCGCGGCGGTCGGCGCGGTCGGGCTGGTGGTGATGGTGGTGGCGGCGGCGGTCGAGGGTGACCCGTTCAAGATCGTCGGCGGCGCGGTCCACGGGGCGTCGGCGGTGCTGCTGTTCCTCGCCTCGACCGTGTACCACGCCGTCCGGCGCCCGCGGGCGAAGGAGGTCCTCCGGATCGTCGACCACGTCGCGATCCATGGCCTGATCGCCGGGACCTACACGCCGTTCGCGCTGGTGACCCTGCGCGGCCCGTGGGGGTGGTCGGTGCTCGGCACCGTGTGGGGGCTGGCGTTGTTCGGGATGGTGTTCGAGGCGTTGTTCCTCGATCGGTTCCCGAAGTTGTCGACGGGGTTGTACCTCGCGACCGGGTGGGTCGGGGTGTTCGCGCTCGGGCCGCTGCTGGCCGCGCTGCCGGCGCCTGCCTTCGCGTGGCTGGTCGCCGGAGGCTTGTTCTACACGGTCGGGGTGGTGTTCTTCGCGCTCGATCGGCGGTACCACCACCTGGTGTGGCACCTGTTCGTGATCGCGGGCGCGGCGTGCCACCTGGTGTGTGTGGCGCGGTACGTGATGTAGGCTCCGAACGAGTCCTACTCTGGTCGGTCGTCGGGGAAGAACTGGTCGAGGTCCATGTACGCGGCCTCGGACAGGGCCGCGGGGTCGTCGGGGACACCCGCCCACCCCTCACCGGTGATCCGGCGGCGAAGGTGCAGGCCGATCCGGGAGCCGGCCCGGTTCGCGTACCCCTCCTGCACCTCCACCTCCCGCCCGCGGTTCGAGAACTTGCTCCCGAGCGTCTCGGCGGTGGAGCTGACGAACCCCGCGGTCGGGCCCTGGGCGTAGGTGTACACCGCCATCCCGAACAGGTGGTACCAGGCGCCGAAGTTGTCGCCGCGGTTCTGGTAGGTGTCGACGAGCGGCCGGAGCTTCTGCGCGAACACCAGCCGGTCCCGGTCCGGGTCGAGGAAGTACCTCGACAACACGTTCTCGGCGGTGAGCAGCGCCAGGTAAAGGTCCCCGTCGGCGGCGCGGTACGCCGTCCGCCACAGCCCCTCCAGGGTGACCGACCCGTCGGGCTGGGCGAGGAGCCAGTCCAGCAGGACCTCCTCGTGGCCGGTCCGCATCAGCCGAGACGAGGCGCCGAACGTCAGCGTGACCAACATCCGGTTGAACTGCGGCATCGGGTGGTGGCGGTGGAACGCGCGCGACCACACCACGACCTCGCCCGCACGCGGATCGATCCCGGCGCGCGACTCCTCGATCACGACCTGGTCGAACATCGCGAGCGCGGCGTCCACGTCGATCGGGGCGGTGCGGCCCTCCATCCACTCCGAGACCCAGGCGCGGGCCGGGCGGTCGACGTGCTGGTCGTACCTGGGGAACCGCGCGAGCTGCTCGGGGTAGGCCTCCTCGCCGGCGAGCTTGTCGCCGAGGAAGTCCCCGAGCAGCCACACGTCGAGGCGGCCGGTCATCGCGAGGGTGAACCGCCGCACCCGGCGGTGATCCGCCATCGCCCAGGTGCACGCCTCCGACACCGGGTCGTGGGGGTCGTACGCCGGCTGTTGGTACGCGAGGCAGAACTGGTAGTCGCACGCGAGCCCGTCGCGGCTGTCGACACACGGGAGCTCCTGCCCCCACGTGACCCCGATCGTCAGCAACAGCACGGGGTCACTGGAGGTTCCACACGTCCGCGAGCGGGCCGAACCCCACGCCCTTGCGCCCGAGCGCCGGCGCCTCGAAGAACAGCGTGCCCTCGGCGGTGTACGGCACCGCGATCTTGATGTTCCGCCCGGCGAGCAGGTCGTCGGCCGCGTCGGCCAGCAGGTCGTCGGCGAGGCCCAACATCGCGTCGATCCCGAGGTCGAACTGGACGTGGGCCTCCACGTCGCCGCCGCCGGGGATCGTGCGGAACTCCCCGTTGCCGAACTCCCCGTCCTCCGCCACGTCTTGGGCGAGCTCGAGCAGGTCCTCGACCGTGGGCAGCAGATCCTCGGGCTCGCGGATGTCGTCGGCCGCCTTGGTCTTGCACGCGCCCTCGGCGTCGACCGTGGGCACACACTTCTCGGCGGCGGGATCGCAGAACGACAGGCAGGCGGAGCCGAGGTTCGCGCCGTCGAACACGGTGAACCCGAGCAGCAGCTCGACCAGCGGGATCGGCACGTCGGGGTTCGGGTTCGACAGGTCGAACACGAGGTCGAACGCGAACCCCATGTCGGCCTTCTTCGGCTTCACGAACCCGACCAGCGAGCAGGTGTCGCCGATGCCGAGCACCTCGAAGCACCCCCACGAGGCGAGCTGGTTGGTGGAGGGGGACTTCAGCAGATCGACCCGGGCGAGCTGGCCCGTGGGCACCTTCAGCTCCTCGAGCGCCTCGAGCACTTGTTCACAGCCGGTGAGGAGCAGCAGGGACAGCGGGAGGAGTCGGGACATCGGGTGCCTCTCGGGTTCGGAAGAACTTGGTCCGGCGGGGGGCGACCTGCAACCAGGTCCTGTCTGACGCGCGTCGAGGACCGTTCTTCGAGTGGGGGTCCACGGCCGATCCTTGCACATTCCGCTTCGCTCGACTAAGTGCCGGGGCGCGAATCAGACGCGTACTCGTTCAGTGGGTCCCACGCGACCCACGCAGGGGGATGAGATGTTCTTCGTTGCGCTGGTGGGTTGTGGTCAGGTTCCGGCCGCGGTGCAGTTCGCCGGTGACGAGAAGGTGACCGTGTACGGCACCGACGCGGTCGCGGTGCAGGCGGCCACCGTGAACGACAAGGACGGCAAGGCGCTCGACAAGCAGCCCGAGCTGAAGTGGACCGTGAGCGACGAGGCCGTCGCGAAGCTCGAGGGCGACAAGCTCACCCCGCTCAAGAGCGGCAACGCGATGGTCAAGGCCTGCGCCACCGACACGGTGTGCAAGGAGTACACCTTCGTCGTCGCGCTGCCCGAGAAGGTGGTCGTGGGCGGCAACGAGGGCGTCGAGTGGAAGGTCGGCGCGACCGCCAACCTCACCGCGAAGGTGATGTCGGGCGAGACCGAGGTGCCGAACCAGACCCTCGCGTGGGCCTCGGACAACACCGCCGTCGTCACCGTCGACGACAAGGGCATGGTCACCGCGGTGGCCCCCGGCACCGCGAACGTGACGGCGACCGCCGGCGCGCTCAACGCCGCCGTGGCGCTGACCATCGTGGACGCGGCCGCGGCCCCCACGAACTGAGATCGTTCGGCGGGCTCCGCTCCGCCGAGTCCTTCGAGCCCTGCGCGACCGTTCGGTCCGCGGGGCTCTGTTGCTCAGGGGCTCCACGGCTCCGCGCCGCGCGCGCGCAGCGCCGCCACCGCCGCGTCGAGGTCCTCGTGGACCAGCAGCAGTCCGAGATCGCCCGGCCCGACCCGGTCGGCGATCCACCCGACCGCCGCGAGCTCGTCTGTGACCCGCTCGATCCGCGCGGGGTCGACACCAGCGTCGATCAGGCCCCGGTACAGCACCTCGACCACCTCCGCCGGCTCGCGCCCGCGGGCGTACCCGGGGAGGGGCTTGAGCGCGTACCCGGCGCACCCGATCGCCGCCGCCTCCGCCGCGAGCGCCTGCACCAACCCGTCGGGCCGGTCGCCGGCCTGCCCCAGCACCATCCACCGCCGCCGCGGCGCGAGGCCGTCACACAGCTCGCGCAGCCGGCGCAGGCCGTCGGGGTTGTGCGCGTAGTCCACCAGGATCTGCGCGCCTCCGAGCCGCCACAGGTTGGTGCGGCCGGGGTTGTCGCGGGGGTCGGGGCGCACCGCGCGGAGCCCGCGGGCGATCGCGGCGTCGCCGATCCCGAGCGCCCGGGCGGCGGCGGCGGCGGCGACCGCGTTGTCCCGGTTGTACCGGGCCGCGCCCCCGAGGGTGAGCGGGATGTCGGCCACCGGCAGGGGCAGCGGGTCGTCGGCGCCCCGGAACCGCACCCAGGTCAGGTCGGGGCGCGACCCGATCCACGAGCGCACCGCCTCGTCGAGCACCGGATCGTCGGCGTTCGACACCACCGTGCCGCCGGCGCGGACCGCCTCGGCCACCACCCGCTTCACCTCGGCCAGCGCCGGCAACGTGTCGATGCCCCACTCGCCCAGGTGATCGGCGCTCACGTTGGTGAGCACCGCCACGTCGACGTGGCTCACCAGGAGCCCGCGCCGCAGCAGACCGCCCCGCGCCGTCTCGAGCACCGCGAACGTGACCCGTGGGTCGTCGCCCACGAGCCGGGCGGCCCCCGGCCCGGACCAGTCCCCGGTCTCCACCAGGTCGGCCCCGACCCGGACCCCGGTGCTGGTGGCCACCCCCACCACGTGTCCGGCGGCCGCCGCGATCGCCGCGAGCAACGTGGCGGTGGTGGTCTTTCCGTTGGTGCCGGTGACCACCACGATCGGGATCCGCCCGATCCCGGTGGTGGAGGGCGGCGGCAGCGAGCCGCGGTCGAGCCGCAGCGCGGCCGAGCCGAACCCGATCGTGAGGTGGTCGTCGTCGAAGAACGCCGGCAACTCGGCCGCGTCGGCAGCGGCGAGC
>JBEBJC010000413.1:0-6995 GCA_040080105.1 Myxococcota bacterium | reverse complement strand
TTCTACGCCCTGTTCACCACCGACGACCGGCCGGCGACCCTCGCCCACGTGTGCGACGACCTCGCGTGCCGCCTGCGCGGCGCCGATCGGCTGTGTGACGAGCTCTCGCGGACCCAGCTCCCCGCCGGCACCGGGTTCGAGCGGTCCCCGTGCCTCGGGCTGTGTGAACAAGCGCCGGCGGCGCTGCTGCTCGCGCCCGGTGAGGCGCCGGTGGCGGCGGCGTGGGGCCACGTCGACGCGGCGGCGATCACCGCGGCCCTCGCGCGCGGCCGCGCCCCGGAAGCCGCTCCGACGGTGATCCGTCAGCCGCGTGAGCAGCTCCACCTGCTGAAGCGGGTCGGGGTCGTCGATCCCGAGCGCCTCGACGACTACCGGGCCGCGGGCGGGTTCTCCGCGCTGCGCGAGGCGCTGGCGCTCGGTCCGGCGGAGGTCGTGCGCCGGGTCAGCGCGAGCGGGCTCGTGGGCCGAGGCGGCGCCGCGTTCCCCACCGGGCGGAAGTGGGACGCGGTCGCGCGCAACCCCGCCCGCCCGCACCACCTGGTGTGCAACGCCGACGAGTCCGAGCCCGGCACGTTCAAGGACCGGGTGCTGATGGAGCAGGATCCGTACGCGGTGATCGAAGGGGTGGCGATCGCCGCGTTCGCCGTCGGGTGCGAGCGGGCGACGATCTACCTCCGCGGCGAGTACCCCCTCGCCCGCCGGCGGCTCGAGCACGCGATCGCCGAGTGTCGGGCGCGCGGGCTGCTCGGCGTGGACGTGCTCGGGCGGGGCGTGACGCTGGACGTGACCGTGTTCCGCGGCGCCGGCGCGTACATCTGCGGCGAAGAGACCGCGCTGTTGAACTCGATCGAGGGCTTGCGCGGGGAGCCGCGCCAGAAGCCGCCGTTCCCGTCGGACGCGGGCCTGTTCGGCGAGCCCACCGCGGTGAACAACGTCGAGACCCTGGTGAACGTGCTCGACATCCTGAACGACGGGCCCGAGGTGTGGGCGGCGCGCGGCGCGCCGGGGGCGCCGGGCACCCGGTTGTTCTGCGTGTCCGGCCACGTGCGCGACCCGGGCATCTACGAGGTCCCGATGGGGACCCCCTTGGGCGCGTTGCTCGCGCTCGCGGGCGGGTGGGATCGACCCCACCGCGCGATCCTGATGGGCGGGGCCGCAGGGAGCTTCGTCCGCGGCGACGCGCTCGACCTGCGGCTCACGTTCGACGACACCCGCGCCGCTGGCACCACGCTCGGCAGCGGGGTGGTGCTCCCGATCGACGACCGCGCCGATCTGGCCGACCTGCTCCGCCGGGTGGTGGCGTTCTTCCGCGACGAGTCGTGTGGGCAGTGTGTGCCGTGCCGGGTGGGCACCGCGCGGGTGGAGGAGTGGATCGCGCGCCAGACCGCCGGGCGCGACCTCGGGTCCCCCGCCGAGGAGCAGGCGCGGTTGCACGACTTGGGGCAGGTCATGCGGGACGCCTCGATCTGCGGGCTCGGCCAGACCGCCTCGTCGGCGGTGGAGTCCGCGGCCCGCCTCGGTCTGATCGGCCGTGGGAGCACGCCATGAGCATCGAGCTGACGGTGGACGGGGTCGCGGTGTCGGTGCCGGCGGGGGCGACGGTCAAGGACGCGATCGAGGCGCGCGGGATCGAGGTGCCCACGTTGTGCTGGGCGCCGAACCTCGACCCGGTGACCGCGTGCCGGCTGTGTGTGGTCGAGATCGCCGGCTCGAGGGTGTTGGTGCCGTCGTGTGGGCGGGTGGCCGAGCCCGGGATGGTGGTGCACACCGACAGCGAGCGGGTGCGGACCTCCCGCCGCGGGGTGCTGGAGCTGCTGGCGTCTTCGGTCGATCTGTCGGCCGCCCCGAACGTGGCCCGGTGGATGGCCGAGCTCGGGGCGAGCGCCGACCGGTTCGGGCCGCGGGGAGAGCCCCACGCTGCGGGCCAGCGCGACGCGGCGCGGGCCGGCCACCACCACCCGAGCGACGGCGCCGCGGCCGAGACCGTTTGCCAGCCGGTGAAGGTCGACAACGGGCTGTACGTGCGGGACTACGCGAAGTGCATCCTGTGCTACAAGTGCGTCGACGCGTGCGGCGAGCAGGCGCAGGCGTCGTTCGCCATCGGGGTCGCGGGCCGAGGGTTCGACGCCCGCATCTCGACCGAGCTCGCGGTGCCGCTGCCCGACTCTGCGTGTGTGTATTGCGGAAACTGCATCGGGGTGTGCCCCACCGGCGCGCTCGCCCCGACCGCCGAGCACGAGCTGCGCGAGGCGGGCGCGTGGCGCCCCGAGGCGCAGACCCAGACCGACACGATCTGCCCGTTCTGCGGGGTCGGCTGCACGCTCACGCTGCACGTACAGGACGGCGACGTGGTCAAGGTCACCTCGCCCCACGACAGCTCGGTCACCGGCGGCCACCTGTGCATCAAGGGCCGGTTCGGCACCGGCTTCACCCGCAACGGGCTCCGGCCACACCGCCACGGGAATTGATTCCGCAGGACGGAGTCCGAGGACCGACAGTTGAGCCTCAGCCGAGGCGGGCCAGCTCGGCCTTCGCGAACGCGCCGAGCCCGTTCGGATCGGCCGCGATCGACTCCCACAGGTCGCGCGCCGCGGCACGGTCGCCGAGGGCCTCCCACAGGCGCGCCCGACGCGCCCGGATCTCGTACAGGCGGCCCATCGACGCGAGCCCCTCCCCCGCCCCGGTGGCGGCGGTGCCGATGCTCCACTGGCAGTCCTCCGCCGCCCTCAGGTGGGCCTCGGCCTCGACCGTCGAACCGAGCGCGTCGGCCCGCTGGAGGTGCACCCCCTGCAGCGCCGCCTGGGTGTCGGGGTGCCACAGGTCGGGGTTCGACGCGCGGATCTCGTCGATGCGCCGCTGCAGCTCCGCCTCGGTCAAAGCGCGGCCTCGATCGCGGCGCGGAGCTCTTCGTCGGTGGTGCCGAGCCGCTCGATCACCTTCAGGTCGCGCCCGACCACCAACACCGTGGGGAACGTGTCGTTTTGGATCGCGCCGTACGTCTCGGCGTCGGGATCGGCGAGCACCGGCGCGGTGATCGCGAACGTGTCGACCCACTCGTTCACGTCCACCAGCTCGGTCGGATCTCCCTCGACGTCCTGCTGCAGCACGGTGACGTACACGAACCCGCGATCGCGGTACTCTTGCCAGTTCTGCTCGGTGTGCAGCCCGAGATCCTGGCACGGGGCGCACCACATCGTGCTCACGTCGAGCAGGATGACCTGGCCGTAGAACTGCCACATCGAGACCTCGTCGCCGAACTGGTCGATCAGCCGCACGTCCGGCACGACCTGACCGGGCTCGTACCCCTCGGCTTCGGTGCCGACGGGCGGCTCGGCGAGGGGCCACGTGTTCACCGGCGCGGTCCAGCTCCACGGGCCGGTGTCGACCTCGCTGTAGTCCTCGCTGTACAGGTGAGGGATACAGCCCCCGATCCCTGCGAGCACCGCTGCGCGAACGACGTTCATCTCGTCCTCCAGGGCCAGCCGGACGCTGCCGACGGCTCGGTTCGTAACCGGTCGGCGCGCGGGGTTACAGCGTGCGGATGAGCACCCTGACCCGCGACGCCCTCATCCGTTCTTACCATTCCTCCGGCCGCCCCCGCGACGGTTGGCTCGTCGGCGCCGAGTTCGAGCGTCACCTGCTGCGGCCGGACGGCACCCCGTTGCCGTACGGCGGGGCGCCCGGGGTGCGGTGGCTGATGGAGCGGATGATCCCCGACGGGTGGGAGCCGTACCTCGAGGGCGGCGAGGCGTTGATCGCGCTGTTTCGGGCGGGCGCCAGCGTGACGCTGGAACCCGGCGGGCAGTTCGAGCTGTCGGGGGCGCCGTTCCGCACGGTGGGCGAGGTCGAGGCCGAGGCGCGGGCGTTCGGGCAGGAGGTCGATCGCCACCTCGCGGGCACCGGCGTGCGCCAGGTCGGGCTCGGGTTCACCCCGTACGCGGCCGTGCCGGACATCGGGTGGGTGCCGAAGGGGCGGTACGGGGTGATGCGCGAGTACCTGGCGTCGACCGGGCCGCTGGCGCACCACATGATGAAGGGCACGGCCGCGGTGCAGGCCACCTACGACTACTCGGACGAGGTGGATTGCGGTCGGAAGGTTCGGCTCGCCACCCTGCTCGGCCCGCTGACCACCGCCACGTTCGCGAACAGCCCGTACGCCGAGGGCCGCGCCACCGGGTTCGTGAGCTACCGCGGCCACATCTGGACCCAGACCGATCCGGCGCGGACCGGGTTCCCCGCCGCGGCCGAGGACTTCACCTTCGAGCGGTGGGTCGACTGGCTGTTGGCGGTCCCGATGATGTTCCGCAAGGACGTGGACGGCGCCTGGCAGCCGGCGCGCGGGCAGACGTTCGCCCAGTGGCTCGCCAGCGCCGAGCAGCCGCGCCCCGACGACGCGGCGTGGGAGCTGCACCTGACCTCGGTGTTCCCCGAGGTCCGCACCAAGCGGGCGATCGAGGTCCGCGGCGCCGACTGTGTCCCGCTGCCGCTCGCGATGGGGTTCGTCGCGATGTGGAAGGGCCTGTTCTACTCCGACTCCGCGCTCGATCGCGCCACCGAGCTCGGGCTCGCGTTCGCGTCTCACGGCACCCAGCGCGAGCGGTTCGAGATCGCGTGTCGGAGCGGGCTCGAGGGGATCGTCGGCGGCCGGACGCTGGCCTCGTGGGCGGCGACGGTGGTGGATCTCGCGCGCGACGGCCTGCCCGAGCCGGAGCGATCGTTCCTCGCGCCGCTCGCCGCCCAGATCGAGACCGGCGTTTCCCCCGGTACGACGCTGCTCCGCACCCTCGGTGACACCCCGAACCCCGCCCGCCTGGTCGAAGCGTCTCCGATGATCCGTTAGAGGATCCCGATCGTCACCGGACCGCCACATCCGGTGCGCCGCTGGAGCCTCACGTGCCGCACGAGCTGACCGAACACCCGCTGCCCGGGCTGGACCCGTTGAGGCTCCAGCAGCTGACCGATGCAGGCGTGGACTCGCTCGAGGGGCTGGTGGCGCTCGGCCCGGTCCGCCTCGCCGAGGTGACCGGCTTCGACCTCAAGACCTGCCGGGCGTTGATCCGGGTGGCGCGCGGCGCGATGAGCCGCACCGCAACGGTGGTGGAGCTGGTCCCGGTGCGCGACGAGCCCGCGTCGGCGCGGCTCACCCGCGGCCTCGACGCCGCCCGCGACGTGGAGCGGGCGCTGTCGCTGGTGCGGAAGGCGCGGTCCCACGCCGGTCGTCGCCCGGCGAAGGCCCGGTGGGCGCGGCCACACGATCGGGCGCGCCGCCAGCTGCGCAAGCTGCTCCAGCGGCTCGAGGTGCTGCAGCAGGTCGTGTTGTCCGACGGTCTGTCCCAGATCAGCCACCTGCACCTCACCACCGAGCTGGAGCGGCTGGAGCTGGCGCTGGGCCCGCTGATCGATCGGCCGATGCGCAAGCGGGACCTGCGTCAGCTCCGGCGCGCCGCGCGGCGGGCCCGCCGCGGGCTCGACGCCTGATCCGGGCCGCTACTCGACGCCCTTGAGGAACGCCAGCTCTTCCGGGGTGGACGTGCGCTCGAGCGCGAAGTTCCGCTCCGGGTCGCGGCCGAACCGATCGATCACCGCCTTGTGGCGGATCTCCCACGCTACCAGCTGACGGTAGTAGTCGGCGCGCGCGAGGCCCGCTTCCTCCGCCTCTTCGGCCAGGTCCGCATACAGCGCCAGCGCGCGGCGGTGGGTGGCGCGATCCTCGGCGTGCATCAGGGGCAGGTACAGGAACACCCGCTCGATCGGCTTCAGTTCTCGATCTCCAGCGCCCTGAAGCGCGCGGAGCGTGGTCTGGCGGGCCTCGTCGTCCCACCGGTACGCCCGCGCGGTGCCCCGGTACAGCGAGCGCGAGAGCTGGTCGATGACGATGATCTTCGCCAACATGCCGCGGGCGCTGTCTTCCCACGCCGCGCCGTCGGCGACCACCTCGGCGTGTACGCCGGAGAACCGGGCGCGGATCTCGGCGTCGACCTCCTCGGTCGCGCCCCACCACCGAACCAACGACGGGTCGTCGTCGCGCAGGGGGAGCGCGTCGTCCCAGTCGCCGAACCAAAATTCCAGGACGTCGTTCATCGACATGAGGGCCGGGGGATCCTCGCCCGTGGGTTGTATCCGATCTCAGGGGCGGAGCACGTCGACCAGCGACCAGGTGTGTGGCTCGGTCGACGGTCCCCACGCGGCGTCCGCCGGCCGGGCCATCAACACCGCCGTCGCGGTCGACAGCCCGATCGGCAACCCGGTGAGCCGTCGCGCCACCCCCTCCCACCCGGGGTTGTGCCCGAGCACGAGCAGCGTGCGCAGGTGCTCCGGTTGCTCGGACAGCACCGCGCAGAACGCGTCGGGGTCGGCGTGGTACAGCCTGCGGGTGGTGAGCAGCTCGATCGAGCGGCCGTCCTGTGCCGCGGGGCCGAACGCCCCGGACATCCGGGCCCACGTCTCGAGCGTGCGCGCGGCGTCGGAGCTGACCACCCGGTCCGGGATCCACCCGAGGTCCGACAGGCGCACGGCGATCCGGGCCGCGTCGCGGCGACCCCGGTCGGTGAGCGGGCGCGCGTGGTCGTCCTCGGCGTCCTCCCACGACGACTTCGCGTGGCGCATCAACACGATCCGCCGCGTCACGGCTGGGTGACCGCGGCGGGGACGCCCCCGCCGCTGGCGGGGGGCGGGTGGCGAACCCAGGTCGAGCGACCGTCCGCCGCGGTCTGCAGCTCGATCACCTCGGTGGGCCAATACTGCAGGTCGAGCTTCAGCGTGGAGACGAGCTCGCCCTGGTCGAGGTTCTCCATCGTGAGCCGCACCGACTGCCGGTCCTGCACGTGGGCGACCGCCGCGAGGAACGCGTCGAGGTTCGGGGTCGGCGCGTCGTCGACCTGGATGATCCGGCGGGTGGGCCGGATCCCGAACCGGGCGGCCGGTGTGCCGAACCACAGCCACGCGACGTACACCCCCTCGTCGGCGACCCCGCGCTGCGCCGCCACGTCGTCGTG
>JBEBJC010000412.1:0-6998 GCA_040080105.1 Myxococcota bacterium | reverse complement strand
CCGCCCGCCTCCCCTCCGAGGTCCGGCGCACCCCGCAGCGCGACCTCGGCGAAGTGGCCCACCCGCGGCGCGATCTCGGGCTCACGGGTGTCGTGCAGCGCGCCGATCCGGCCCTGGAGCGCGAAGCCGCCCTCCACGCCGTACGGAAGGTCCTCCGCGAGCATCGATCCCTCGTAGGGTCGGACCTCGCTCCACTTCGGGTCGAGCGCGCCGTACACGCCCCACCCGCCGTCCCCGAGGTCCTGCCGCAGGGTGAGCTGCGCGACGGGCTGGATCAGCGCATACCGGTACCGCCGCCGTGCCGGGTCGTCCCGGTCGAACGAGCCCACGAACCGGGCCTCGCGGGTCGTGCCGTTCCCGACGCCGTAGTACCCGTCGTTGAGCCACTGGCGCCACGCGGCGTACAAGGTGAACCGGGTGTGGTGGGCCGCCCCGAGCCCGGGCCGATCGAGCCGGAACCGGTGGTGCTGGAACCCGCTGGCGGCGACGTAGGCGTGCGCGACCAGCGACAGGCGGTACGGCAGCCCCGGCACCTCGGTGGGCCACGCGATCTCGCCGCGGGCGCCGGCGCCGAACCCGTCGTCGGTGTCGAACGACGCGGCGGGCACGAGGTACCCCGAGCGCCCCGGCTCGGCGGCGAACGACGCGGCGACCCATCCGATCACGGCGTACCCGCGACGTCCACCACGATCGAGAACAGCCGCCGCAACCCCTCGCCCACCTGGTCCACCGGGAGGCGCTCGCCGTGCCCGTGGGCGGTCTCCGCCAGCTCGGCGGTGAGCTCGAACGGGATGTAGCCGTACGCGTTCGCCCCGACCGGCCGCAACAGGAGCGAGTCGGTGTACCCGACCGACAGCAGCGGACCGGCCACCGCGTAGGGGCGCCCCTCCACCGCGTACGCCTCGATCGCTCGGTACAGCGGATCGTCGATCGGAGAGCCGTTCGACTCCCCGGTGTCGATCACCTCGAACGAGATCCCATCCACGTCGCGCACCAGCTCCTCGAGCCGCAGCACCATCGCGTCGGGGGTGGTGCCGGGCATCAACCGGCAGTCGTACACCGCCGACACCCTGGACGGCACCACGTTCGGCTGCGCCCCGCCCTCGAACCCGGTGAGGTGGATGGTGTCGTGCATCGCCGCCCGGGTGGTCGGGTTCGCCTTGAGCCGCCTCCACGCGAGCGCGCGCACCAACGGGCGGCTCCGCAACACCAGCCCGGCGACGCCGCCGCGGTGGGCACCGGCCTGCTCGAGCAGCTGCTCCATCGCCGGCACCAACACGAACGAGGGCCGGGCGCGCTCGATCGCCTCCATCGCCCGCAGGAGCCGCGCTGGGGCTTCCTCGGCCGGGTGAGGGACCGACCCGTGGCCGGCGCGCCCTTCGGCGACCATCCGCACCCACAGCAGCCCCTTCTCGGCCACCGAGATCGCGTGCACCGTCTGGCCGTCGAACAGCGCGTCCTTCACCCCGAACCCGCCCTCGTTGAGGACCTCGCCGCACCCGAGCGTCGACCAGCGCTCGGCGAGCTGGCGCGCTCCGGCGTTGTGCACCTCCTCGTCGGCGACCGCGAGCAGGATCACGTCGCGGGACAGCGGGACCCCGAGCCGCTTCAGCCACGCGAACGCGAGCAGCTCGATCGCCCCCATGCCTTTCATGTCGACCGCGCCGCGACCCCACACCTCCCCGTCGATCACCGCGCCCGACAGCGGTCCCGCCTCGGCCGGCCACTGCTCCACCTCGGCCCCGACCACGTCGATGTGGTGCAGCAGGCACAGCGGGGGGGCGGCGCCGGTGCCGGTGAGCCTCGCAACGAGCGAGCTCCGGCCGGGCGCGAGCTCGATCCGCTCCCACGGGATCCCCTCGCGATCGAGCGCCGCGCCGAGGAACACGACGCCCGCGTCCTCGTTCCCGGGCGGGTTGATCGTGTCGACCCTTAGGTAGTCGGACAACAACGCCACCGCCTCGTCGCCGGCGATCCGCCAGTCGACCCGCGAGCGGGCGGCCTCGACGTGGGCGGGGACGGGGGTTCCGGCGAGCGCGACCTGAAGCATGAGCCACATCCGCGCCGCATATCGCCGCGAACGCTTTCCGGCGTTTCCGTTCCGCCGCGGTCGCGGGTCGGACTGAGCGAAACCAGGAGATGCCCGATGCGAACCTTCAGCCTGCTGCTCCCCGTGTTCGTCGCCGCCTGCACCACTCCGGGCGCCCAGCTGGCGTCGATCCTCCCGGACGACCGCCTGTCGATCGACGAGGCCGCGTTCTCCGACGCCGCGATGCGCGGGGTGGGCGAGTCGTCCGAGTACTACGCGACGACCCGCAGCGCGGTCACCGACACCAACACGATGGTCGGCGACGTGCTGTCGCTGATCGAGGCGATCACCAGCTTCGACCCGACCTGGAGCGACGAGGAGTCGACCGCGCTGTGGGGCCCGTGGCTCGACGACGGGATGTACGGCCAGCTGTGGGTGCGCGAGGAGGCCGACGGCAGCTACTCGTGGGCGATCGAGCTCCGGCCCGAGGCGTCGGACGAGACGGCGTGGGTCGGCGTGCTCAACGGGATCGTGGCGGCGGGCGCCACCGACCAGGCGAGCGCCGGCGAGTTCGTGCTCGACCTCACCGCGCTCGAGGAGCTGGGCGGCGGCGACGGCACCACCGGGACGTTCTCGTGTGTGTACGACCTGTCCGGTGAGGGTTCGGTGGTCGACGTGGGCTTCGGCCAGATCGCCGACGGCAGCGCGCCGCCCGCCGACGGGATGTACCACTACGAGCAGACCCGCGGCGTGGGCGGCCTGATGGACCTCGCGGTGGAGGCGAACCTCGACGGCACCGAGACGGACACGATCGAGACGCTGATCATCCGCAGCCGGTGGCAGCTCGACGGGCAGGGCCGGGCCGACGCGTACGTGACCGGGGGCGACCTCGGCGCGCTGACCTACACCGAGACCGACTGCTGGGACCGGAGCCACAGCACGGTGTTCTTCGAGAACAACTTCGAGCTGCTGTCCGAAGGGGACCCGTCCGCCTGCGCGTTCGCCGAGCCCTCGTTCAACGACTGAGCCGGTCCCGGGCGCGGACGCTGCCGGCCTGCGCGGCGTCCACCAGCACGAGGTACCGCCAGCCGAGACCCTCGACCGTGGACCAGGCGGCCACGGTCGCGCCCAGGTCGAGCACCCCCTCCGGGTACTTCAGCGGCTCGAGGAGCTCGGGCAGCGGCAGCGGGCGCGGCGCCCAGCTGGTGGCGGCAGGGTCGAGCCCGTTCCACAACATCACCGAGCCGCTCGGCGACACGAGCATCGCGTCGGTGGCGCCGAATGGAGGCCGGACCTGCTCGATCAGGGCGGCGGCCGACACGTCCACCGCGGCGGTCGCGATCTGGACGCCGTTCTCGAACACCGGCAGCGTGCCGGTGAGCACGAGCCCCATCCCGTCGGGGTCCACGTGGGGGTCCGACCACACGACGCCCCCCGGCCCGCCGGCCTTGCGGTACCAGTCGAGCGCGCGGCCGTCGACGCCGGACCGGAACGCGTCGATCCCCGGCATCCGCGCCACCAACCCGAGCGAGGTGGCGACCTTCACCCATCGGATCGGCGAGCCGGTTCGGACCACGGTCTCGCGCCGCTCCCTCCGGTCGAGCTGCTCGTCGGTCGCCGCGTCGACCAGCGGCCGGGCGAGCGCGGGGCCGATCGCGTCGAGGAGCTTCGCCTGGCCCGAGATCGCCTCGCCCCCGTCCGGGGCGCTGAACGACGGGTGGGACAACGACACCGGTCGGCTGTACACCCCTCCCCGGCCCCGGTCCTTGTCGAACGGCTGCTGCAGCGGGTCGGTTGGCCAGGTGGCGAGATCGAGGTCCTTCCGGTCGAGCGCGGCCTCGGTCGCGTAGGACAAGCCCACCAGCGCCGCCTCCATCCGGTCCATCACCTCGTGCACCTCGCCGCCGCGGACCGCAGCCACGCTCACGAGTTCGGTCACCGCTTGCTCGTGCGCCTCCGCCGCGCGCCGGCGCCACTCGATCACCACCACCGAGCCCACCAGCAGCGAGGCGCCGGTGGCGACGAGCGAGAACGCGAGGAGCGACACCAGGGAGACCATCGTGGACCGGTGCCGACCGACCCACCGGTTCACCCGCTGGCCCAGCGTGTCGGGCCGCGCGGACACCGCCTCGTCGCGCAGGAACCGCCGGATGTCTTCGGCCAGCACCAGCACCGACGGGTACCGCTTCGCCGGCTCGAGCTGGGTCGCCTTGTCCACGATCGCCACCAGCTCCCGCGCGACCGCGCCCGACCGGTGCAGGTGCTTCATCGGCCGACGCCGGCCCGAGGCGGCCCACATCAGGCACCCCTCGACCTCGAGGTTCTCCGGGATCGCCGCGACCAGCGTCACCACCTCGGACAGGATCAGCCCGAGGGTGTATTGGTCGGACTTCCCGTCGACCTTGTCGTTCTCTCCGCGCGCCTGCTCGGGCGACATGTACCGGGGGGTGCCGAACACGGCCCCGGCGCGGGTCGCGGTGGACTTCGGGGTGGGGATCTCCCCCGAGCCGTCGGGGGCCGGGTCGGCGTACTGGAGCACCTTCGCGATGCCCCAGTCCATGACCAGCACCTGGCCGAACCGGCCGACCATCACGTTCTCGGGCTTCAGGTCGCGGTGGACCACCCCCCGGTCGTGTGCGTAGGCCACCGCCTCGCACACCTGGAGGAACCGATCGAGGCGGGCGGACAGGACGTGCTCGCCCGACTCGCGGCCGTGGCTGCGCCACTGCGCCCGGGCGTGGGTGAGGTAGTCCTCGAACGTCTCGCCCCGCACGAGCTTCATGCTGTAGGCGAGCGCCCCGTCGGGCGACGACACCAGGGAGTGGATCGGCACGATCGCCGGGTGGTCGAGCTGCGCGGTGATCTGCGCCTCGCGGTAGAACCGCTCGACCACCGCGGGTCGCTTGCCGAGCTCCGGGAGCAGCCGCTTGACCGCGACGATTCGGTTCAGCCCCTCGTCCTTGGCGAGCAGCACCTCCCCCATCGCGCCCGCACCCAGCGGACCGAGCATCGTGGGTCCTGCGCCCCCGGTCGGTGGACGGGCGCGCATCCGCACGCCCCGCAGCGATCCCTCGAGCGTGAGCAGCGCCGACCGGAGCTGATCGTCGCGCAGCAGGCCGCGCCGGTGCAGCTCCGCGACGATGTCGTGAGGATCGGGGTCGAGGGTCTGCGAGATCAGCAGCTCCGCCGAATTGCGGACTTCCTCGGGCAGCGTCGACAACAGGGCGTTTCGTTCGACCATCGCCGTCAACGTACCTCGTCCTGAAGGGTGGGGTGACGACCCCGGCGCGCGCCGGGCATCGAACGTCGCAGGGTGACAACCCGCCCGTGATGGGGCAATGTGTGGACTTGTTCTTCCACCGACCCATTCGGAATCGGAGGCGATGGATGTTGCGCGCGCTCACTCGCTCGGTCCTGGCGTTCTCGGTCGCGTCCGCGGTGGCCTGCACCGACGGGGACGAGGCGACCGGAGAGACCGGCAAGACCGATCCCGAGCCGGTCCCGATCACCGACAGCTTCGTCCAGACGCTGACCTCTCCGATCGACATCCTGTGGGCGATCGATCCCGAGTGGACCGAGGCGATGGACACGATTGATCGGGACCTGGAAGACGCGGTGTTCGAGATCCTGTTGCTGGCCGACCCGAGCTGGAAGGTCGGGGTGATCGACACCACCGCCACGGGCTCGAAGTTCGGGATCATCGGCACCCAACTCACCGCCTGGCCGGCGAAGGATCCGTTCGCGATCCCGTCGACGGGCGGCAGCTCGAAGGTGCGCGAGGCGATCCACATGGCGCTCGAGCTCCGCAAGGACCAAGGGCAGAACGGGGACTTCATCCGGAGTGACGCTCACCTGTACGTGATCGTGATGACCGCTCGGGTCGACGAGAGCGAGGCCCCGAGCGGCACCACCACCACCGGGATCCCGAGCTCCGCGATCTCGCAGCAGGACTTCGACGCGTGGTTCGCCGGGTTCCAGCCGAGCGACTCGACCCGGCTGTCGGTGATCACCGAGAGCAGCGCGAAGTCGTACTGGAACGGCCACCTCAAGGACGGGAAGCTGTTCGAGGCGGGCTCGTTCCGGTCGGTGATGAAGTCGGCGATGCTCGACGCGATCGGCCAGGACACCGTGTTCGAGCTGACCCGCCAGCCGACCGAGCCGCCCCCGATCGTGTCGGTCACCTACCGCTCGAAGGTCACCGACTACGTGCTCGGCACCGACTACCAGTACGACCCGATCGAGAACACCATCGCGTTCGTCGACGTGGTGCCGCCGCCGGAGGCGACGATCGAGGTGACCTACCTGCCGCTCGACGGCGAGCCGCCGGTCGCCGCCGACACCACGACCAGCGGCGACTGACTCGGGGCGGGTCAGGCCGCCGCCGGTCGCGGGGCGCTGCGAGACCACTGGTACTTGGCCGCCGGGATCAGCCGATCGAGGATCGGCACGATCGGGGTGAGGACCACCAGCGACCAGATGAGCCCGTTCGAGCGGAACCACCAGAAGTGGACCACGTACGCCCCGAACGCGACGATCAGCGCGTACAGGATCCGGCCGAGGCGGCTGTCCGGGGTCGTCTTCGGGTCGCTGATCATGAAGAACGCGAACAACAGCAGCGCCCCGGACTGCAGGCGGTGCAGCGGGATCGTCATCGGCTCGCCCAACATCGCGCTGCGGTACAGCAGCATCGCCGCGTAGAACCCGAGGAACGCGAACGTCACGTCCGACCGCTCGGCGCGCTGGACCACGGTGATCCCGACACACGCGAAGAACAGCCCCATCAGGGCAGCGTTCCCCCACTGGCCCGGCGAGATCCACGCGTGCCCGGTGGTGACCACCGCGAACGCGATCCCCACGTTCGCCGGGTTGTACACGTGCTTGCCGTTCAGCCGAATCACGAACTTGCTGCCGATCGCCACCGCCGCCGCCAACCGCGCCACCCACCAGTCGTTGGTGCGCAGCAGCAGGC
>JBEBJC010000411.1:0-7021 GCA_040080105.1 Myxococcota bacterium | reverse complement strand
GCCGCCGCCGTTGTCGTCGCCGGGCTCGGTGCCGTCGTTCCCGTTGTCGTCGCCGGGCTCGGTGCCGCCGCCGTTGTCGTCGCCGGGCTCGGTGCCGTCGTTCCCGTTGTCGTCGTAGCCCGTGTCGTCGTCGCCAGCGCCGTTGTCGTCGCCGGGCTCGGTGCCGTCGTTCCCGTTGTCGTCGCCGAGCTCCACCCCGTCGTTTCCGTTGTCGTCGCCGAGCTCCACCCCGTCGTTTCCGTTGTCGTCGCCGAGCTCCACCCCGTGCCGCGCGGCGAGGCCGCCGAGCCCGAACATGCCGCTGTCGTCACAGCCGAACGCCGCCAGGCCGAGGGTCACCGTCATCAGGATGTTCCGCATTGTTGCCTCCCACGGAGCGTCGCCGCTCACACCCTCTCAATAGGGCGGCGGGTCCCCCGGGGCCAGGCATCGGGTGTACGTTCCGTATCCGGTCCGGATACGACCACAGGAAGGACACATGCAGAATTGGTCTATTTATTCGAAGACTATTCCAGCCTAGCGTGTACCGTACGCACCGAGGTCCTCCCGCAGATCCGGATACGCCTCCGCCGCAGGATCACCCCTGCGGCCGCCGCGAACGCCGCGCCGGAGCGCGCTCCGCCGTCACACCCGCACCCGTACGGACCGTGGCCCGGGTCACCCGCCTCGCGGCCCGGCGCCGGCGGGCCCAGCGGAGCGCCGCACCCGCCGGGCCCGGACTCGACCGCCGTGTCGGGGGCGCCGTTCGGCTCACACGCGTCTCCCACGCCGTCTCCGTCCTCGTCGAGCTGGTCCGGGTCCCACACCTCCTCACACCGGTCGAGGTCGTCGATCACGCCGTCCCCGTCCTCGTCGCGGGCCGACACCTCGATGTCGTCGAACCACGGACCCGCGTAGTACGAGTAGTAGTACGAGTAAACCAGCACCAGGCCGCTGTTGTACGCGTAGAACCCAGCTTTACCTGGCGCGAGCGGCGACGGATCCTCCCGGGTGAGGTGCTCGCCCAGGTCCGAGGTCAGCGTCAGCTCGCCGTCGTCCAGCGTCAAGGTGAGGGTGCGGGGCAGCCCCCCGCTCGGCCGCTCCTCCGACCACACCACCGCGCCGTCGACGATCTTCAGCAAGAACACGGTGGGCGCGGCGACCGGCCCGATCGGCGGGGGCGCCGCCTGGGCGGTGAACCCGGCGAGGTACGTGGTGGCGTCGCCGTCGTGGGCGAACACCAGCCCGACCGTGTCGTCGTCGGGGGTGCCCACCCGGACGGTGACCGCGCCCTGGGCCACCGGCTCGCCGCGGGTGAGCCAGTTGTCGACCGCGCGACCCGCCCCGAACGAGGACGCTCCGGTGTCGGCGAGATCGGTGGTGGGCCACGCGGCCCCCTCCGCGCCGAGCCACGGGTCGGGCGGGAAGCCGCTCACCCAGCCGGAGCCCCCGGCGAGCGGGACCTCGTCTCCGAACGTGTCCTGCTGCCACAGCGGGACATCCTGCGCGCGCGCGACGGTCGACCACCACATCGGCCCCGCCTATCACCACAGCCTGCCGGTCACCGCGTAGTCGGCGATCGCGACCACCTCGCGCAGCGAGCCGCGCACCCGCACGTCGAGCCGCGGCACGCTGCCGGCGCCCTCGACTCGGTCGAACCACCGCCCGAACACCCGCTCGGCCCGGAACACGTGGTACGCGTCGGTCACCACGACCACGTCGGCCTCGGGCCCGACCAGCTCCGCGGCGTACCTCGCGTTCTCCTCGGTCGAGGTCGACCGCGCCTCGCGCGCGATCACCTCGGGCGGTACGCCCAGCGCCTCGGCGTACGTGGCCGCAGCGTCGGCCTCGGCGGGCGGGTACGTCCCGACCCCGCCGGTGAACACGAGCCGCGGCGCGACCCCGGCCCGCCACAGGTCCACTGCGAGGCGGGTGCGGCGCTGCAGCGCCTGGCTCGGCGTGCCGTCGGGGTCGACCCGGCAGCCCGCCACCACGATCGCGTCGTAGGTGTGCCGCGGGGCCCGTTGCCCGTACCGGTCGAGGGACCACGCGAGCCCGACCCACACAAGGGCCAGCCCCGCCACCGCCGCCGCTCCGATGCGAACCCGCATGGGACCTCCGCCCGCACCGTACCGCCGCCGGGGCGGGCACTCCGTGCGAGGGTCGTGCAGCGTCGGTGCAGCCGGGTCATCATTGATTGTCATGTCGTAATGTGCGAACAAATGCACATGTTATCGGGGAGGGGCGTTCCCGAGACGAACCGCACTGCGAGGCACGATCATGCGCACCCACACCCGAGACTCCCAGAGCACCATCACCCCGGCGATCGCGCTGACCTACCTGCGGGAGGGCAACCAGCGGTTCGCCGAGAACCTGCGCGCCCACCGCGACCTGCTCGAGCAGGTCAACGACACCCGCGCGGGCCAGTTCCCGTTCGCCACCATCTTGAGCTGCATCGACAGCCGCACCTCGGCCGAGCTGATCTTCGACCAGGGCCTGGGCGACATCTTCAGCATCCGCCTCGCCGGCAACGTGGTCAACGAAGACGTGCTCGGCTCGATGGAGTTCGCGTGTAAGGTCGCCGGCTCGCGCCTGGTGGTGGTGCTCGGGCACACCGCGTGCGGCGCGATCAAGGGCGCGTGTGACCACGTCCAGCTCGGGCACCTCTCGACCCTGCTCAACAAGATCCAGCCGGCGATCTACCTCGAGCGCACCACCCGGTTCGACCGCACGTCGAAGAACGAGGCGTTCGTCCGGAACGTCACCGAGCTGCAGGTGCGCCGCTCGGTCGAGGAGATCATCGAGCACAGCATGGTGCTGCGCCAGCTGATCGAGGCCGGCGAGGTGGGGATCGTCGGCGGGGTGTACTCGGTCGAGGAGGGCACGGTCACGTTCTTCGAGGACACCTACATGTGCGGCGAGGTTCGACACTTCTTCCGCGACGCGACGCCGCTCGCACGCGCGGTCTGATCCGCGGGGCGCTGTTTGGGCTGGTGTGCGCGGGGAAAGTCCCTTGCGCTGCGAAGCGGGACTCCTCCCCCACCACGGAGCCTTCGATGGGCAGCTCACTGTCGTCCCGGTCCGACGAGTCGTCGGTGCTCGGACTCGGTCCTCCGGAATCCAAACCGCGGGAGGGCGCGTTCGCCGACCTCACGGTTTCGGAGATCCTAGAGCAGAACCTGCTCGGCAACGCGTTCGCCATGCAGAGCCTGTTCGCGGCGCGGGGCGGTGACGAGCTCGGCGCCACCGCCACCCCGACCGACTTCTCCACCCGCGCTCAGGCGCTGTTCTCCCAGATCGACACCGACGCCAACGGCTTCCTCTCCGCCGACGAGATCGACGCCGCGGTGGTGGACCGGTCGTACCGGGGGCCGGACGCCGCGGTGGTCGCCACCCTGAACCAGCTCGCGGGGGAGCTCGAAGAGCTGTCGAACGACGAGTGGGGCGACGAGGACGATGGACCCTCCCTCGCGGACCTGACTGCGTACGAGCGCACCCGCTCGGTGGCGGGTGGGCTGCGCGAGCGGGTCGAGGCCCGGTACGCGTACGGCGCGAGCCGGATCGCCGCGGGGTCGCCGGATCTGTACGGCCCGACCGGCGTTCCCGACGTGTCGGGGGTGAACCAGGGCGTGCTCGGGGACTGCTACTTCCTCGCCGCGGTGGCCGCGGTGGTGGCGCGCGATCCGAGCGACATCACCGCGCTCATCGCCGACAACCTGGACGGGACCTACACGGTCACCTTCCCGAACCAGGTCGCCCAGACGGTCACCGGACCGACCGATGCCGAGCTGGCCCAGTACGCGGTGTCCAAGGGCAACGGCTTCTGGGTGACGATCCTGGAGAAGGCGTACGGGCAGATCCAGAGCCCGGACTCGACCATCCCGGAGGAAGGCGCGGACTCCGGGCTCGGCACGGCGGCCAGCGGGATCGCGTTCCTGACCGGCCACTCGACCAACCTCGACCTGCTCGCGGCGAACGAGCGTGACACGACCCGGGATCGCCTCACGTCCGCGTTCGCCGATGGGCGAGTCGTGACCGCCGGGATCCGGAACGCGATGCCGTGGACCGACGGCCGGAACGACATCGACCTGCCGATGGGCCACGCCTACAGCGTCATCGGGTGGGACGCGGCCTCCGAGGTGCTGACCCTGCGCAACCCTTGGGGCCACGCCGAGCGGAACGACGACACCGACGTGGTGGACGACGGCACGTTCACCATGACGCTGGACGAGTTCTTGGCGAACTTCACCACCATCGCCTACGAAGGTTCGGAGTGATCAGTCGGTGAGCGCCGGCGGCACCCGGGGGGCCAGCTGGGCCCACAGGGCCGCCCCGTGTCGCTCGAGCACCCCGTGGGCAGTGGCCGACCACGCCCGGATCCGGTCCCGCTCGGCCTGGACCTCGGCGGCGGACATCGGCGTGGGCACACACTCCGGGGGGCGACCGCCGCTCTGCGGCGGGCCGTACTCGCACCGCTGGGCGTCGCCGCGGGCCAGGTGGGCCTCCACCCGAGCCGCGAGGCCGTCCACCAGCTCGGCGCCTCGGGCCTGAAACGCGCCGGCGGAGCGCACCAGATCTCCGACCAGGGCCGGCGCCGGCACCGGATCGAGGCGGACCGTGTTCATCCCCACCACCCACGTGGGCTCACTCGACAGCTCCAACGCGCCGGTGGGGGTATGCAGCCCGAGCACCACCACGTCGCCGGTGATGCGGGCGCCGCCCCTCGACCAGTGCAGGTCGACCGTGAGCTCACCTTCGCGGGTCGTCCGGTCGAACACCAGCCCGAACACCTCGGGGTAGCGCGCCGGCGCGTGCAAGACCGCGAGGCTCGCCCGGTCCCCACCCGACGCCCAGGACTCCCGCAGGAAGTTGCCGGAGCGCGCCAACTCGGTGTGGTCCCCGCCCGCGAACGCCGCCGCCAGCGCCTGCCGAGCCCCGTCGTACCGCGCCCGCTCCGCGTCGCTGGGGAAGCGCCACGTCGTCGCGTCGATCCGATCGACCACCGGTCCCTCCGAGCCGGCGCCGTCGAGGGCGGCGGAGCATGCGAGCCAAGCCAACATCGAACGTGCCTAACCCGCGATCGGGCTCGGCGAGTCCCGGGCCGAGGACCGTGAACGGCCGGCCCCTCCCCGCCACTGGTAGGCATGTGGCTCGCGACCTGCGCCCTCGCCGCCCCCGCGCCGACCCGCGCCACCTCGCTGCGGGTGGAGGTGACGGGGCCCGTCGCCGAGCTCACCTGGACCCGGAGCTTTCACCACGACGGACCCGAGCCGATCGACGCCGAGCTGTGGTTCGCGGTCCCGCCGGCGGCGGTGGTCGACGCGCTCGTGGTCACCGTGGGCGACCGGCGGGTGGAGAGCCGGGTGGTCGACCGCGCCGCGGCCCGCGAGCAGTACGTCCGCGCCGCCGACGCCGGGCGCGCCGCCACCCTGCTCGAGGCAGCCGACGGGGACCTGATGGTCCAGCGGGTCGCGAACGTGATGCCCGGAGACGACGTGGAGGTCGAGCTCCACCTCGTGCAGACGGTGGCGCGCGCCGGCGGCGCGTGGGAGCTGGTGGTGCCGCTGACCGTGGCGCCGCGGCTGCAGGACCCGGGCGGGGAGGGGCCGGTGTACCTCGTCGCCGGGCCGGACGCCGATCCTCGTTCGGTGCCGATCGTCGAGCGGGTGGACGCCGAGATCGTGGTCCACTCGACCCGCGCGGTGCAGTGGCTCGAGTCGCGGTCCCACCCGTACCGCACGACCCTCGACGGGCCCGAGGCGGTGCTGCGGGTGGAGGGCGCGCCGGCGAACCGCGACCTGGTGGTGGGGTGGGCCACCGCCCTGCAAGACCCGGCGCTGTCGCTGTGGGTCGCGGGAGACCACGCGCTGCTCCAGCTCGAGGCGCCGGCACCGTGGGCGCGCGCGACCCCTCCACCGCAGGACCTGATCGTGCTGGTCGACGCGAGTGACACGATGGTCGGGCGGTGGCCACGGGTGACCCACGCGGTGCTCGAGCTGCTCGCGGGGCTGCGCCCCGACGACCGGCTCACCGTGTTGGTGTTCGCCGACAGCGTTCGCGGCCTGGGGGTGCGCGTGGCCGCGTCGCCGGAGGGGGTGAGCCGCGCCCTGTACGCGCTCGACCAGGTGCCGCTCGGCGGAGGGACGAACCTCGAGCTGGGGCTGCGGTTCGCGGCCGCGGTCCCGGTCCCGCCGGACCGGCGCAGGACCGTGGTGGTGGTGACCGACGGGGGCGCCGACGGCGCGGGGGTACACGCCCCGGCCGGGGCGACGGTGCACACCCTCGGCCTCGGGGCGGCGACCCACCGCGGGCTGCTCGACCGGCTCGCGCGCGAGGGCGGCGGGGTGTCGGTGACGCTGCGCCCGGAGGACGACCTGGTGGAGGCGCTGCGGCCGCTGCTCGCCGCGCTGCCGGGCCCGGTGCTCACCGACGTGGTGGTGCCGTTCGTGACCGCGCCGCGGGTGGTGCCGCCGCTGTACGCCGGCCGCGCGGTCGCGGTCGCCGCAGAGGGGGTGCCGTGTGCGCCGATCGTGGTGACCGGGCGGTTCGCCGGCGCGCCGTTCGAGCGGGTGGTCACCCCGCGGTGCACCCCGCGCGACCGAGCGATCGACGTCACCTGGGCGCGGCTGCGGATGGAGGACGACCCCGCGACCGCGCGCGACGTCGCGCTGAAGTACCAGGTCGCGAGCCCGTGGACGAGCGTCGTCGGCGCCGACGAGGCGGTGGTGAACCCCGGAGGCCTGGCCCGGGTCACCTCCCTCGCGCTCGACGCGCCCGCCGACTTCGCGGGGGAGACCCAGGAGCTGATGGTGATGGCGTCGGCGCCGGCGGTGGCGGTCGACGAGGTCGGGCTCGCCGTGGTCCCGGAGGTGCTCGCGACCCGGCTCCCCGCCCGCCCGGCGCTGGCGCTCGCGGCCGCCGCTGCCCCGTCGGCGGGCGCGTCCGGTCGGTTCGTGGGGCGGGTCGACGGGGTCGAGGCCACCGACCTCGTCGCCGGGGCGCTCGCGCCGGCGCCGCTCGACGGGTTGACCGTGTCCACCAC
>JBEBJC010000410.1:0-7027 GCA_040080105.1 Myxococcota bacterium | reverse complement strand
TCTGTCGAAGGAGCTGGCCACGATCTGCACCACGGTGCCGCTGGCGGAGGGCCTCGACGAGCTCGCGCCGCGGGGGGTGCAGGAGGCCCCGCTGCGCGAGATGTTCGACCGGTGGGAGTTCATGGAGGTGGCCACGAAGCTCCTCCCTGCGCGGGTGATGGTCGACAAGACCCGGTACGCGGTGGTGGCGACCGAAGGGGAGCTCGAGGCCACGCTCGCCGCGGTGCGCGCCGCGGGGCGGTGCGGCGTGTCGCTGCGGACCACCACCGGCAAGCCCGAGACGGCGGTGGTGCTCGGCGTCGCGCTGGCCGTCGCGTCGACCGACGGCCCCGAGCTCGTGCGGTACGTCCCGCTCGCCCCCCGGCACGACGTGAAGCTCGATCTCGACGCGGCGCGGGTGAAGTTGTTCGAGCTGCTCGCCGACCCCGCGATCGCGAAGATCGGGTTCGACCTCAAGCAGGACCTGCGGGTCGCGCGCGCGCTCGGCGGCGAGCTGGCCGGCGTGAGCGGGGACATCAAGCTGCTCGACTACGTGCTGGTGGCGCACCGCCGCACCCACGGCCTGGCCGAGATCGCGAAGCGGCACCTCGGGCACAACCTCGCGTACGCCCCCGAGTCCGAGCCGCTGATCCTCAACGACCTGGTCGACTTCGCGGGTGAGCCCGCCCACCTCGCCCTGCTGCTGCACGATCGCCTCGGGAAGCGCCTGGAGGACGGCACGCGCTGGGTGTACGAGCAGATCGAGCTGCCGCTGATGCCGGTGCTGGCGTCGATGGAGCAGGTGGGGATCCGGCTCGATCTGCCGGTGATGGACGGGATCGTCCAGGACATCGCGGCGCGGGTCGAGGCGGCCGAGCGGCTGTGCCACGAGCTGCTCGGCCGGCCGTTCAAGGTGGGTTCGCCGAAGGAGGTCGGCGAGATCCTGTTCGACGAGCTCGGGCTGGCGAAGGGGAAGCGCACCAAGACCGGGTACTCGACCGACGCGTCGGTGTTGGAGAAGATGGCCGAGGACAACGAGCCCGGCACCACCGCGTCGGCGCTCCCACAGGCGATCCTGGACTGGCGCACGCTGCAGAAGCTCGAGTCCACCTACCTCCGCCCGTTGCCCGAGTTCGTGGCCAAGGATGGCCGGATCCACACTACGTTCAACCAGGCGGTCGCGGCGACCGGGCGGCTGTCGTCGACCGACCCGAACCTGCAGAACATCCCGGTCCGGACGTTCGAGGGGCGCCGGATTCGGGACGGGTTCGTCGCCGAGGAAGGCCGGGTGCTGATGAGCGCCGACTACAGCCAGGTCGAGCTGCGGGTGCTCGCGCACGTGTGCCGCGCGCCCGCGCTGGTCGAGGCGTTCGTCGCCGGGCACGACATCCACCGCCGCACCGCGAGTGAGGTGTTCGCCACCCCGATGGAGGAGGTGACGTACGAGCAGCGCTCGGCGGCCAAGGCGATCAACTTCGGCCTGATGTACGGGATGTCGGCGTTCCGGCTCGCGCGCGACCTGTCGATCTCCCGCGAGGAAGCCAAGCAGTACATGGACGACTACTTCGGGCGGATGCCCGAGGTGCAGGAGTGGATCGAGGCCACCCGCGCGCGGTGTCGACACCAGGGGTATGTGGAGACCCTGTTCGGACGCCGTCGTCTGATCCCCGAGATCTACAGCAAGGACTACGGTGAGCGGATGGCGGCGGAGCGAGAGGCGGTGAACTCGGTGGTGCAGGGCACGGCGGCCGACGTGATCAAGATCGCGATGATCCGCGTGCACCGAGCGCTCGACCAGTCCGGGCTCGCCGCGAAGCTCCTGCTGCAGGTCCACGACGAGTTGTTGCTCGAGGTTCCCGAATCGGAGGTCGAGCAGGTGAAATCGCTCGTCGTCCGGGAGATGATGGGCGCCGCCGAGTGGGTCGTGCCGCTCGACGTGGACGTCGGGTGGGGCAAGAACTGGAACCAGGCCAAGGGTGAATGAGCCCCGGACCGCTGCCGTCACAGCGGGGTGGAGGAGTCGATGAGCGTGGCCACGGTGTCGAACGAGGATCGTTCGGCGAGCCGAGAAGCGGACGCCGAGCTGCTCAAGGCCGTGATCGCCGGCGACGGCACCGCGTACCGCGGCCTGGTGGAGAAGTACCAGGGTCGGGTGTACGCGATGGCCTACGGGATGGTGCGCAACCGTGAAGACGCCCGCGACATCACGCAAGAGGCGTTCGTCAAGGCGTATCGGAACCTCGACTCGTTCCGGCTCGAGTCGAGCTTCTACACCTGGCTGTACCGGATCGCGATGAACCTGTCGATCGACTTCGTCCGCAAGCGGAAGCGGCGGGAGACCAGCGGCTTCGACGAGACCATCGCCACCCGCGAGGACGACGGCTCGATCGCCGATGTCCACCACGAGGACGGGCCGTCGCGGCAGCTCGAGCGCAAGCAGCTGTTCGGGCGGATCATGGGCGCGATGGAGAAGCTGCCGGACGATCAGCGCGAGGTGATCCTGCTGCGGGAGCTCGAGGGGCTCCAGTACAAGGAGATCGCCGACGTGATGGGGATCCCGGAGGGCACCGTGATGTCCCGCCTGTTCTACGCCCGGAAGAAGCTACAGAAGTTGTTGGCGGGTGACGGGACACCAGAAGAGGGACGATCCGCTACCCAAACCGAATGAACCGCGTCATCACGCGTCACAGCACCGAGAACCGGTGGGTCGCCACCTCCACCCATCGGCCGACACCCTCGGGGGAACCCCATGACCTCGAACCTCGAAACGCTGCTGTTCCAGCTCCGCGACGGCCCGACCGACGCGGCGGTGCTCGCTCGCGCGCGGGCTCTGGCAGTCGATGACGAGCGGATCCCCGCCGACCTGCGCGAGTTCGTGCTCGTCGATCCGGCGGAGGCCCCGTCCGACGCGGCGGGCTTGCTCGCCGTGCTCGGCGTCGACGACCTCGGCGCGGCGCTGTCGGCAGAGATCTATCAGTCCTCGGACTCCGTCCTGCGGCATCATGGGTCCTCGGACTCCGTCCTGCAGTCCGTCGAAGAGGTGACCGACGCGATGCTGGCCGAGGTCGACGCCGAGTGGGCGCCGATCGGTGCGTCGCTGCGCGAAGGCCTGGCGGAGCTGGCGTCGTCGGTCGAGCTGGCCGACGTGGTGCTGCGGCGCCTGCCGCTGGCCGACTTCGCGTGGGGGCCGGTCCTGTCCGAGGCGGTCGCGCGGGAGGCCGGCGTCGTCGACGTGACTGCCGCGGTGCACGCGTCGCTCCGGACCGAGGGAGGGCCCGGTCTCGAGTGGGCTCCAGTGGCTGCGGCGGTCCACGCCGAGGCCGGCGGAGTCGAGCTCGCCGATCTTGTGTGCGCGGCCCTCGGGCTCCCGGCGCATCTGCCGGTGTCCTCGGCGGTCCACGCCGAGGCCGGCAGCGTCGAGCTGGCCGACGACGTGCTGACCTCGGTCGGGCTCGCGCTCCAGCTCCCGCTCGGCGCGGCGGTCCGCGCCGAGGCGGGCGCGGTCGATCTGGCCGACCAGGTGCTCGCCGCGATCGGCGCGGGTCGGAGCGCGATCGCGCCGAACCCGGTGCGTTTGCCGCCGCCCGCGAACAACCTCCGGTGGTTCGCGGCGGGGGTGCTGTCGATCGCCGCGGCGGTGCTCGCCACCGTGACCGCGGCGCAGCTCACCGGGGGCCCCGGCGCACCGGCGGCGATGTTGTTCGCCCACGCGGGCGACGTGGTGATCGAAGATCTGTCCTACGGAGACAACGTGCAGGTCCTCCAGATCGAGGGCGACGACGGCGCGGTCATCCTGTGGGTCGACGAGGAGGTTTGAGATGGGTACCGTCAAGCTGTTCGGGCGGCCCCTGCTCGCCCTCCTCCTGGCCGGAGCGCTGACCTCCGGCGTCGCGTGGGCCGAGCCCCCCCGCGGCGGTCCGCAGCACGCACCGCCCCCCGGGCGCGAGCTGCAGCAGTCGCGCGACACGCCGGCCGCGGGGCGGGCGAAGGTCGACGTGATGGTGGTGTACGCGAACCACTCGAACCAGGTCGATCCGCGCGCGGCGGAGCTGAAGCGCTCGCTCGGGTCGATGGGGTTCACCGGGTTCCAGGTGTTGTCCACCCACGACGCGCAGCTCGCGCTGCAGCAGTCGGCTTCGTTCAGCGTCGAAGGGGGCCGCAAGGTCGAGGTCACCCTCGATCAGCGGGGCGACCAGCAAGCCCGGGTGCGGATCGAGATGATGCGCGACTCCACCAAGGTCGTCGACACCACGGTGAGCATCACCCGCGGCCGGTCGTTCCCGATCGTCGCCGGCAAGTACCAGGACGGGAAGCTCGTGTTCGTGGTGACCGTCGCGTACTGAATGAACGCGCGTCGGGTCACAGGCCGTCGAGGTAGTCGCTGTCGGCCAGGTAGTCCGAGTCCGGATACCACGCGAGCATCAGCGCGCCGTCCGCGACCGTGTCGATCAGGTCGTCGCTCACCGCCGGGTCGATCGCCGGGCAGCCCTGGCTGCGGCCGAGGTACCCGTAGTCGTCCACGAAGTCCTGGGTCGCGTAGTCGGCGGAGTGCACCACGATCACCCGGTCGCGCACGTTGTCGTTGTACCCAGCCTCGAGGCCGTCGAGCCGCATCGAGTAGCCGTGGCTCCCGTAGTACGTCTCGGCGGTGCGCAACATCCCGAGGGAGCTCGCGTTCGAGCCCGACACGTTCGAGAACGTGTCGGCCATCGCCAGGTCCGACGGGTCCTGCGAGCCGATCCCGTGCGACGTGAGCTCGGCGAACAACATCTCCCCGGTGCGCAGGTCGACCCAGAACATCCGCGGCTCGGTGGACGGCAGCGAGAAGTCGATCACGCCGTACTCGAGCCGGTCGGTGTCGCCCTGCTGCCACGCGGCGTCGAAGCCGTACAGCGCGGCCGACCACACCTCGTCGTCGAGGCCGTCGGCGAGGTGGTCGTCGTACCGGTTGAGCCCGAGGGTGAGGGTGTACTCGCCCGACTGCGCGTCGCCGTTCGCGTCGACCCAGCTGTCGACCGCCACGTAGTACGTGCCGGCGGGGAGCAGCGCGCCCGCGTCCCAGTGCCCGCGGTCGAGGCACGCGTCGGGGTCGAGCGCGTCGAGCACGTGTACGTCCACGTCGACGCCTGCGCCCAGGTCGGACAGGCTCGCCACCAGGTACCCGTCCTCGGCCAGGGTGACCTGGTACACGACCTCGGGGCCGGACTCGTCGGTGTCGGGCGCGCACCCGTAGGCGTCGACCTGCGACGGGGCGCCGGTGGTGGTGTCGTCCGCGACGAACGGGAACGAGTCGACACACACGAGCCCGGGCGGGCAGCTCGCGGTGGTGGAGGTCCCGCCGGTGGACGTGCCGGTGGTGGAGGAGGTCTCGGACGACGAGGTCTCGGACGACGAGGTCTCGGACGACGACGTCCCGTTCGACGACGTGTCAACCTCCCCGGTCGACCCGCCGGTGGTGGGGTCGCTCACGATGCCGTCGCCGCCGGGTGCCCACCGCAGCGACGCGCCCTCGTCACACGCCGCCAGCACGATCAGCCACATGGAACCTCCGAGGAGGGACGCACGATAGCCCAGGTCCGGTGCCGGCAGCAATCAACCCGCGATCGACACCAGCGTGAGCAGCGGGCCGTCGGGGTTGGTGTTCTCCCGCAGGTCGATGCGCCCGGTGAGGGTCCAGGTGGTGTCGTCCTCGTCGTCCTCGTGCAGCGCGTACGTCTCGGTGGTGGCCCGGGCGACCGGGAACAGCCGCTGCGACACCTCCCACTGGTGGGGGCCGACCGGGGTGATCACGGTGTGCGGCGGCATCCGCGCCCGGTGGTCGAACCCGACGTCGCCGTGCTCCTCGTGGAACGGCGCCAGCGCGGCGGCGAACGCCTCGGGGCCCCAGGCCTCCTCGTCGGTCGGGCGCACGGTCGTGGCGGCCTCCTCCCAGTCCCGCCGCGACAGCGCGCGCACCAGCGCGTGCACCTCGGCTCGGATCCGGGCGGCGAACCGGCGGCGGTCCTCCGAGATGTCGATCGGCCGTGGCGGCTGGTCGGGCGAGCTCGTGCCGGAGACCAGGTTCTCCCACTCCGCGAGCAGGCTCGCGTCGACCCGCCCCAACATCGCGCGCAGGTAGGCGATCACGTCGAGCAGTGGATCGGTGTGCTGGTCGGCCGGGACGTTCTGCAGCAGCCCCTTGTACACCTCCGACAGGTAGCGGAGCAGCACCCCTTCCGCGCGCTGCAGCCCGAGGTCGTTGACGTACGACGCGAACGACGACCAGGTCTCGATCATCTCGCGGGCGATCGACTTCGGGTGCAGCTCCGCGCCCTTCACCCACGGGTGGCGCTCGGCGTAGGCGTTGTAGAACTGGAAGATCTGCTCGGCGAGAGGCTTCGGGTACTCGACCAGCTCGAGCGCCTCCATCCGCTCCTCGTACGGCACCCCCGCCGCCTTGAGCTCGGCGATCCTGGCGCCCTTCTCGCGGTCGAGCTGCCGCGCGAGCACGACCCGGGGGTCGTCGAGGATCGCCTCGACCCAGGTGACCACGTCGAGGGGGTACGACGGCGAGGCTGGCTCGAGCCGCGCGAGCGCGTCGATCAGGAACAGGGACAGCGAGTGGTGCAACGAGAAGTCGTGTTGCAGGGTCGAGTCGAGCGCGAGCGCTCCCGACTCGTCCCGGATCGCGACCCGGGCCGCCTCGAGGTCGGCCAGCAGCCCCGCGGTGTGGTTGCGCAGCTCCGCCTGACGGTTCGGCGGCAGGTGGGACCGGCTGATCAGCTCGACCATCGCGTCGTAGCCCTTCGCCGCGTCGCCGGTGGTCTCCTGCGCGTGCTGCATCAGCGACAGCAGGCGGCCGTGGTCGACCGAGAACCGGCTGACCAGCGCCTCGGGCTCCGATGCCACCATCTTCTGGAAGATCGCCTCGTCCCAGTGCTTGTAGCCCCAGGTGGGCGGCTGGGCCTTCACCTGCTTCTTCCGGCGCTTCGGATCGGTGGCCACGACCTTCGCGTTCTCGATCACGTGCTCGGGGGCCTGCACCACGACGTACCCGATGGTGTCGAAC
>JBEBJC010000409.1:0-7032 GCA_040080105.1 Myxococcota bacterium | reverse complement strand
GGCCTACGCGCCACGGCCTCCTGGGGGCCGACCTGCCCACCGCCGTGTGTGAGCTCACCCAGCGTCGGCGATCGGGGCCGGCAGCACCGGGACCTCTCTCGGCTCGGTGCGCGCGGGCACCAGCTCGACCTCGCCGATCAGCACCTCGGGTGCGGACAGGTGGCTCGCCATCCCCTCGGTCGGGCCCAGGCTCGCGTAGTCGCGGCCGGAGAACGGGGCGAACCAGTCGCCTTCGCGCTGCGGGCCCGCGGCGGCGATGTCGCGCAGGATCCACCGCTCGATGCCGGAGAAGTCCGCGCCGCGTACCGGCTCCTCGCGCCCGTCGGCGTACCGCCGCACCAGGTGCAGCGGCGGCGGGAGCGCGATCCCCTCGGCCATCATCAGGTCGGCGTCGAGCGCCATCGCGGCGGGCTCCTGCAGGCGCTGCACCACCAACACCCAGTCGCGGCCGTACGCGCGGGCCAGCTGCAGCCCCTTGCGGACCAGCTTCGCGTCGGAGCGGCGCCGATCCGGCTCGACCGTGACCAGCGCCACCCGCCCGACCGGTCGCGCGCCCACCAGGCCGCGGGCGTGGCCGTTGGTGCCGTCGACCCCCTTGCGCGGGACCCGGCTCATCGCGAGCGCGCGCACGATCCCGTCCGCGACCAGGTCGAGCGGCCGGGCAGGGGTGCCTTCGTTGTCGTACCGGTAGCTCCCGGGGTGGGTCGGCCGCGCGGTCGGGTCGTCGCGGACCGACCACCCGGGCGGGAGCACGCGCCGGCCGAGCCGGACGGGGTCGCGGTCTTCCCCGAGCTCGCCGAAGTAGCTGTCGAACGGGATCTCGGGCGGCGTGCCCTCGAGCTGCGCCACCAGCACGTACCGGAACAGGTCGAGCGCTGCGTCCTGCTCGAACACCACCGGCCCGACGTACTCCTCGCCGAGCGTCGGCGCCGCCGCGGTCGCGAGCAGCGCGTCCCGCATCCGGCGGGCCTCCTCGAGCATCCGGTCGCGCGGCGGGAGCTGCTCGACCCGGCGCACCGTCCACAGGCGCTGATCGGTGAGCAACATCCCGTCGGCGGCGCGCACCGCGATCACCGCGCGGATCGTGGACTCGGACACCGCCTGGCGCACCCGGGTGCCCTCGGTGTCCACCACCAGCAGGTCGCCGGACTCGTGCCCGACGTACACGTCGCCGCGCTGCACCCCGGGCCCGACGAGCTCGCCCGACAGCGCCACCGCGAGCTCGCGCAGCTCGGCGGCCCGCGGGTCCGGCGGCGCGGTGCCCTCGTCCGCCACCGAGGCGCCGGTGAGGGTGTAGTCGCCCGGCCACCCCTCGGGCGCGACGAACTGGGAAGCCTTGCGCGCGTACTGCTCGACCGCCTGCTTGTACGCCAGATCGGTCGATCGCCACGCCTCGTTCGCGAGCGCCTCCGGCGTGACCACCGACGGCAGCCCGCCGCGGACGAACCCGTCTTGCCACCCGCCGAACCCGGTGTTGTCGTACGACGGATCTCCGACCCGCATCTCGACCGCGAGCAGGTTGAACGGGCTCTCGTTCGAGCCGACCAGCGACCCGAGCGAGGCGCGCACGTCGAGCTGCCGCAGGGTCAGCAGGTCGTACCGCAGGTGGTAGATCGCCGGCGCGTTCGGCAGCGCCAGCGCCGAGCCGTTGCGCGCGAGCGCGTCGACCAGCGTGTCCACGTCGGGGCCGGTCGGGGCGGCGGCCAGCGCCAGGGAACCGAGGGTGAGGATCATCGGGCCTCCGCCGCGCCGTCGTCGCGGGACGTGGGTTTCGCGAGCAGAGGTGGGCGCTCCTCGCCCTTTTCCTTGAGCTGGAACTCGAGCCGGCTGAACAACACGCTCGGGGCCACCGCCGACACCGGCACCCAGCCGCTGTCCGACCCACACACGCCGTCGAACACCTGCGGGTCGTCGCCGGTGGCGACCAGGTTGTGGAACGCGACCAGCGGCGTGCCCACGAGGTCGATCCCGCGCACCAGCTCGTCGGGCCGCCCGTCGACGTACACCCGCCAGGTCGACGACGCGCGCACGTTGAACGCGTTCGGGGTGACCCGCCCGGTCATCGTGAACCCGCCTTCGATCTCGTCGATCAGGTACCCGTACGGCAGCCCCTGCGCCTTGGCCTGCGCCACCAGCAGCTTGCGCAGCTCGGCTGCGGGGGTGGGCGAGGTGGTGGTCACCAGCGTGTTGCCCATCCGCGCCTCGGCGGCGTTGCCGGCCGAGCGTCGCCCGTGTCCGTTGCTGTGGGGGAAGCCCGGGATCGGCGACCGGCCCATCAGGAACCCGACGAACCGGCCGTCGTCGACGATCGACACCCGCTGCGCCGGCACCCCTTCGTCGTCGTAGGTGTAGAACCCGTTGAGGTCGGTGTCGCCGAACCGCTGCAGGGTGGGGTCGTCGACCACATCGACGAACTTCGGCAACACCAGCTGCCCGACCTGGTCCGCGAACGTCTTGCCCTCGTCGTCGCGCTTCTGCCGGTGCCCCTCGACCCGGTGGCCGAGAACCTCGTGGAAGAACACCCCGGTGGCGCGTCCGCTCAACAGCACCGGCCCGCTGTACGGGTCGGCGCGGGGGGCGGTGAGGCGAGCGCGCAGCGTGGCCACCGCCGCGTCGACCCGGCGCTCGATCTCGGCCCGGTCGGGCAGCGAGGCCGGGTCGTGCACGTCGATCGCGTCGAACACGTTGACCTCGTCGCCGTCGAGGGCGACCGACGACAACATCACCGACAGCCGCGCGTGGCGACGGCCGTGGACGAGGCGCGTGCCCTCGGTGTCCACGAACGTCTCCACCACCCGGTCGGCCTGCAGGCTGACCACGCCCTGGTGCACCTCGGGCGCTCGCTCGATCCGGTTCGACAGCTCGACCAGCCACTGCTCCCACTGCGCGCGGTCCACCACCAGCGCGCCCGGCTCGGACCGGTCGACCACCGGCGGGCGGGGCTCGAAGTCGGGCGCCGGGTCCTCCTCTTCGACCTTCACGTCGCGGTTCGCCCGCAACACCACGATCCGCTCCGCCGCCTGGCGGTAGTTCGCGTCGAGCTCCCGGTTCACCGCGTGGCGCAGCGCGTAACCGTCGGTGAGCGGCACCTGCACCGCGTCGCGGTCCTTGTCGGCCAGCACCGAGAACCCGCGCAGCGGGTGGGTGCTGTCGAGCTCGGGCGTGCCGGTGCGGAGGTCCACGTCGAGGAACCGCACCCGGCGTTCGTTCGACGTGCCGAGGGTGCCGTCGCGCGCAGAGACGGTGATCTGCTCCCAGTCTTCCAGCTCGAGCGACACGTAGTGTGGAGGCTCGTCGCGGGTGGCCAACGCCGCTGCGGCGCGGTCGAGCTCGGTGGTCAGGACGATCTCGAGAGGGGACTGCGCGAACGCCACAGAGGCCACGAGCCAGCTCGCCACACACACCTCGGCACCGGGGAGCCGCACCGTATCATGCGCCGCTCACCCGCTGGCGTACACCCGCACCCGCTGGCCGATGTCGGTGAGGATCGCGCGCAGCTGGTCGTAGTCGCGGTGCTTCACCCACACGTGCGCGTTGGCGAGGTACCCGCCGCCGATCGGCATCACCGGCGTTCCGGGCGGGGGCAGGTGCATCCGCACGATCAGCCCACCGTACTCCCGCTGCATCGGCTCGACCCCGTCGTACCCGACGATCACCCCGCCTCGGTCCGGGCGGATGTTGACCAGCCCGGCGGCGTGGGTGGTGTGGGGGCGCGCCGGGAGCTTGCCCTGGCTCACCGCGCTGGCCCAGGTGGTGTACAGGTCGAAGTCGGCGCCCTCGCCGAACAGGTCCCACAGCTCACACGGCGGCGGGTGTAGCCCGACCTCGGTGACCCACTTGCCCGCCGGGCCGGAGAACCACGCGAGGTGGAGCGCCGAGGTGGTGACCCCGAGCGCCTTCACCGCGGCCCGGTTCGACGCGCGCAGCTCGGCGTAGCCGTCTTCGTGCAGCCGGTTCGTGTGCACGACGATCGGGTTGATCGACGCGTCGGTGAGCGCGGCGCGCACGCCCGGGTAGAAGTGGGTCGCCGCCTCGAACACCACCTCTCCGTCGACCACCAGGGAGTCGAAGAACCCCTCGTGGCCCTGGACGAACGGCTCGAGCAGGTAGTGCCGGGGGTCCGACACCCGGCTGACCGCGGCGACGAGTGACTCGGCGTCGTCGAGGCGGTGCAGATCGACCAGCAGCCCGGCGCTGACCTTCGGCTTGAGCATCACCGGGTACCCGACCCGCTCGGCGAACGCGAGCGCGGCCTCGGCGGTGGTGACCTCGGCGTCGGGCAGGGTGTACACCCCGGCCGCGCGGAGCTTCTGCCGGCACGCCCACCGGTCGTGGGTCGCGAGCACCGCGGCCGAGGACTCGCCCGGGATCGAGGTGGCCTCGCGCGCGAGCGCCGTCGGCAGCAGCAGCCGCTCGAGCGTGGTCTCGAGCCGATCGACCCACGGGCCGCGCTCCTGCACCCGGCGGACCGCCGCGGTCAGCGCCTCCACGTCGCGCGGGGAGGAAACGTGCTCGTAGGCCGCGAGCAGGTGCCGCAGCTCGCCGTCGAGCTGGGCCCCGGGCAGGCTCCCGATCCCCGTGACCCGCACGCCGAGCCGCACCAGCCCGCGCAGGAACGGGCGTTGATCGAGGAGGTGCGGCTCGACCAGCAGGACGTGCGGCATCAGCTGCTCCGCGCCCCCGCCGCCAGCCGGTCGGTCTCGGTCTTGCGCCAGAATTGGACCATCCCGAAGAAGTGGTCGGTGAACTGCTTGACCTCGTGCTTCGGGAACAGGGCCTCGACCTTCTGCTGCACGATGTCGTAGAACTTCTGGTCGCCGAAGAACTCCAGCGCGACCGCGTCGAGGTCGCCGAGGTACTTCTGGTCGAACGCCTCGAACGCGTCGGCCGAGAAGTACGCCTTGGCGATCTCGTCGTACTTCGCCAGCTGCTCGTCGAACGACAGCTCGGGGTCGCGCGCGTCGAAGTACTTGTCCCACTCGAGGGTCAGCTTCTTCCGGCGCCCGGTGACCGCGTTGAAGATGGTCCACCGCAGCATCGCCTTCACCAGCCACGGGAAGTGGAAGTGCAGGCTCGTGACCTGGCTGTCGGGGCAGGCGTTCGCGTAGTCGATCGGGTGCAGGATCCCGCCGGCGCGCAACATCTCGCACGAGTTGAAGTCCCACCCGAAGAACGCGTTGATCACCCGGCCGATCCGGGCGGCGCGCTGCCACTCCTCGCCCGAGGCGAACCCGAACTCCACCCGGTACCGATCGTGCAACGGCTGGTCGGGGTCGTACTTCACCACGTTGACCTGCGGCCCGATGCCGATCGCGCGGATGAACAGGTCCCAGTCCTTGACCGCGGCCTGGAGGTGCTGGACGCGCTTGCCAGAGCGGTCGTACGCGAGCCGGAGGGACCGCTCGTCGGTGACCCGGGTGACCCCGACCCACCCGCCTCCGTCGTACGGCTTGAGGAACGCCGGGTACCCGACCTTCGTGCCGACCTTGCCGAGGTCGAACAGCCGGTTGTACCGTCGGACCGTGACGTCCCAGTCACCGCCGGCCTCGTACTCCTTCGGCGGGATCATCCAGGTCTCGGGGATCGGGAACCCGAGGCGCATCATCGCGACGTAGGTGGTGTGCTTCTCCATGGACTGGATCGCCCACGGGTTGTTCAGCACGTACACGCCGTCGAACGAGATCTGCTTCATCCACTCGCGGGTCGTGTGGAACCAGTGGGTGATCCGATCGATCACCAGGTCGTACGACGGCCGGTACGCGAGATCGAACGGCTCGACCTGGACGCGCTCGGTGGTGAGCCGGATCGTGTCCTGGCCCTGTGGGATCGCGAGATCGAGCCGGCGGAGGATCTCCTCGTACGAAGCCGGCCAGCAGATGTCCGCTCCGAGGGACAGCCCGATCTTCCGGACCACCGTCGCCATCACCACCTCCGAGAGGCCCGGTGCGTAACTTGGCGCGCGGTGCGCGTCCCGGTCAGGGACGTTCGACGGATTCCCCGACGATCCGGGCGATCTCGGCAGCCCGCGCCGCGGCGAGCGCGGGCGCCTCCTGTGCGAGCGACGACAGCGTGCGGACCGTGATCCGGTCGGTGCCGTCGGGCGCGAGCGCGTTCTCGGTCCACAGCGGGACCACCACCGGGGCGCCGACCTCGCGCCGACCGTCGGGGTACACGACGAGCGGCACCTGCAGCACGATCGCGTCGCGCACCCGGCCCTTCGCGGGGTCGGTCGGTTCCACCTTCTCGCCCATGTTCGACACGAAGTTCCCGAGGGAGTACGCGATCACCACCCGCCGACCGTCGGCGGTGGTGCGCTCGACCACCGGCTGCAGCACGTGCGGGTGGTGACCGAGCAGCACGTCGACGCCCGCGTCGGTGAGCGCGGCGGCGAGCGGCGGGTACTCGGGCAGCGGCTCGGTGATCCACTCGATCTGCCAGTGGAACGACAACACCACGAAGTCGGCCCGCGCGCGCGCGGCCTTCACAGCGTCGAGCAGTCGCGGCAGGTCGTGCGAGAACTGCACCGCGTCGCGGTCGGGCCCGCAGTCCGCCTCGCACACCGGGCCGGCGACGAACAGACACGGCGCGTCGGCGCCGGCGTTCAGGTCGAGGTTCGTCAGGTCGGTCGCGGCGAGGAACGCGATCTTCACGCCGTGGACCTCGACGATCGCCGGCTCGGCCGCCTCGGCGCACGTGGCTCCTGCGCCCGCGGTGGCCACACCGGCCGCGCGCACCCGGGATCGGGTCTCGACCAGCCCGCCCGGCCCCTGATCGAACAGGTGGTTGTTCGCGAGCGAAACCACGTCGAGACCGGCGGCCGCGAGCGCCGGCGCGAGGTCGGCCGGGGCGTCGAACACCTCGCCGTGTACGCCACGGTGGTGGTCGGGCGCGATCGGGCCCTCGAGGTTCGCGAACGCCACGTCGGCGGCGGTCAGGATCGGCGTGGCCTCGCCGAACACCGCCGCCCACCCGTGCGCGGCGGCGGTGGACTTCACCCGCCGGTGCGGCAGCAGGTCCCCGGTCGCGGCCAGC
>JBEBJC010000007.1:0-29887 GCA_040080105.1 Myxococcota bacterium | reverse complement strand
CGCACCCCGGATGATCGCTACCCCAGCTCAGATCCGCGCCGGAACCCGCGTGGCCGGTTCTGGCGAGCACACCCCGGCCGGTCCTGGCGAGCGTTGAAGTCCAACCATCTTCACGAGCTCCTCGGCTAGTTATCGACCGCGCCGTCGACATCCTCGCAACCGCTTGGTCCGGGTGTTCCAGGAGCACGGGCGCGCGAGTGAGGACCCCGACGCGGACTTGCTAGGCGGCCAGCACGAACGCGCGACCCACGACCCGTGACCCGCGGTCGAGTTCGTGGCGGATGGCCTCGGCGATGGCCCCGCGTTCGATCGCGGCCCGCCGAGCGTTGGAGGTCCCACAGGGTCGAATGTGCGTTCGGTCCTGAAGGTTGTTGCACCTGACCATCACGTCGCACATGGCCGGTGCCCAGTCGACGTGCAGCCACCGCAGCTCCTCGAGCGTCGCGGCGTCCGGCGTCCAGGTCATCACCTTCACCAGCTCCATTGGCCCGCTGGACGGCCAGACGGCGACGAGCGTGGAACCGTCGATGTACGCCGGCTCCAGCGCCCGGAGTGGCGTGTTCGGCCCATCGCCCAGGAGGTCCAGGAACGATAGCCGCGCGTACTCCAAGGTCGGGTGGAACTCCGTGCTCGGCGGGGGCGCGAGGAGCTCGCTCTGGCGCCTACGCAGCTGCATCGCGCCCTCCCGCCGCGGCCCTACACCCCCGGCGAGCCCACCTCGCCGAGGGTGCCCGCGGACCCTGCGGTCCACGGTGCGGGCCGATCCAGCCGCGCCTGCGACAGCGAGCAGCCGGCGTCGACAAGCACCTTGCGGATCGCGTAGGTCGGCGCGAGCGGATCGTGCGCCTGAAACGGGGAGTGATGGTGCCGCGCAGGGTGAGCTCGGGTGAGACTGCTGTCCGATCTTCGCTCTGCATCCGTCAACAAGGGCATGGGCGACGTACCGGCAGACGTGGAGGAGCAGCGGACCCGTTCGGATCACTGGTCCGAGAGCTGCTGGACCGGGTGTTCCCGACCTTCCGCGGGACAGCGCCTGTGCTCGGTGTGCGAGCGGCGCTGTTGGGCCGCAGACGCCTTGCCGGCGTTCGAGACTGCGGCGAACACGTTTCCCGAGCCGGTGTCCCAGCTCGGGCTGTCCGGAGAAGCACGATGAGCTACCCCCCAGTCCGTTACCCGGGCGCGCGCTGGTGGAAGTTCGACTTCCACACCCACACCCCGGCGTCGTCGGACACCAGCTCCTGGCAGAGGGCCAAGGGCACGCTGGAAGAGGTCACTCCGGAGACGTGGCTGTCGAAGTTCATGGCTGCCGGGATCGACTGCGTGGCGGTGACCGACCACAACAGCGGCGCGTGGATCGACCGCCTTCGCGAGGCGCATGCGAAAATGCGGGGCGAGCCAGGGTACCGCGAGATCGAGCTGTTCCCGGGGGTGGAGATCTCGGTCCAGGGCGGAGTCCACGTGCTCGCCCTCCTGGGTCCAGGTGCGACGACCAGCGACATCGACACGCTGCTCGGAAGCGTCGGCTATCGAGGCACGAAGGGCGACAGCGATGAGGTGACCACGAGAGGCCTGCTCGACGTGCTCAGTGCGATCTTGGACAACAACGCCGTCCCGATCCCCGCACATGCCGATGGCCCGAAGGGGCTGCTCGAATGCGTGGAAGGCTCGCGCCAGGGCAAGTTCGACGCCAATACCCTGCGGCAGGCCCTGGACATCGAGGGCCTGCTGGCGGTGGAGTGGGGCGGAGCCACCTTCGACCCACCCGACGGAGCGGCAGCCGCCCGACGGCTGAGCCGCGTCCTTGGCAGCGACACCCACAGCTTCCGGGGCAAGCGAGCGCCAGGGAGCGCGTTTACCTGGGTGAAGATGGCCCACCCGACGCTGGAGGGACTCCTGCTCGCCCTGTTGGATGGGAACGGGATCTCGATCCGACGGAGCGACGAGGGGCCGTTCGACCCCGACCGGCTTCCAGCCCACACGATCGCGGCGATCGAGATCGAGACGGCCCGGTACATCGGCAACCAGAAGTCCGCGCGGCTCGATCTATCGCCATTCTTCAACGCGATCGTGGGCGGACGCGGCACCGGCAAGTCCACGGTGGTTCACGCGCTGCGGCTTGCGGCGGGGCGCGGCGCGGAGCCACAAGACGGCACCGAGCCGAGGACTGAGTTCGACACCTTCCGGAAGGTGCCCAAGGGTCGGGGGGACAAGGGCGCCCTCCGCGACAGTACCAGGATCGCCGTCGAGTGGCGCCACGAGGCGGCACTCCTCCGCCTTGTCTGGAAGGCTGGAGGACCTGCGGTGGTCGTCGTCGAGCAGCAGAACGACGGCGCATGGGTACCGACCGCGAGCCAGGCGGTGAATGCGGCCCGGTTCCCGCTGCGAATCCTCTCCCAGGGCCAGATCGCCACCATCGCCGGCGAGGGGCGCCGCGCCCTCCTCGCCATCATCGACGAAGCCGCCGGCGTCCACCAGCCGCGCCTCGCGTGGGACGAGGCCTGTCGCGTCTTCCTGGAGCAGCGCGCGCGGCTTCGGACGATGGAGGGCCGAGTCGGCGAACTCCCCGAGGTCGAGCGAAAGCTGGCGGAGGCCGACGCGAAGCTGGAAACGTTCTCCCGGGAGGACCACGCGGCGGTGCTTCGGGCCTACGCTCATACGCAGAGTCAGACCCGTGAGGTCCAGGGGACCTTCGACCAGGCGCGCGGGATCGCGGCTCGGATCGGGGCCCTGGTCGAGGAGTTCATGCTCGACGACTGGTCGGCCCAGCTGTTCACCGACGCGGATGCGGATCTGCTGGCCTGGCGGGCGGACGTCGACAAGACGCTGCACCAGCTCCGAGAGCGGCTGCTGGCGGAAGCCGGGACGTTGCGGACGACGGTCGACGGTTGGAATCAGGACGCGCGGTTCAAGGCCTGGCGCGCTCGCCAGCAAGCGGCGAGCCAGGCCCACGAAGCGCTGCAGGCCCAGCTCACGGCCCGCGGGGTGCAGGACCCCGGGGCGTTCGAGAGGCTCTCGAAGGAGCGCCAGGCGCTCGACCAGAAGAAGAAAGAGCTGACCCGCCTCGAAGCAGACCGCGAGACGCTGCTGCGAGAGATCAACGCGCAACGAGCGTTGGTCGCCGCTCGGCGGGCGGACATCACGACCGTCCGAGAGAACTTCGTCGCCCGGACCCTACAAGACAACCCCCACGTGCGCATCACCGTGGAGCCGCACGGTTACGACTCGCGGCAGATTGAGCGCGAACTGCGCGAGCTGCTGGATGTGACGGATGACCGGTTCGCCACCGACATCTTGACCTTGGAAGGCGACGAAGAACGCGGGATGGCCCGCGATCTGGCCTTCCCCAGGGAAACCCCGGACAAGGTCGCGGTCCTCGAACGGGTCCGCGAACAGCTGATCCAGGTCGATGCATCGTTCAACGGGCATTTCCGCAATCACCTCACGCGCAAGCACAAGCAGCCCGAGTTCTCGGATCACGTGCTCGCGTGGTCTCCCGAGGACGACCTCCGGATCGAGTACCAGCGCGACCGGAGGTGGGTCTCGATCGAGCAGGGCTCGCAGGGCCAGCGGTCCGCCGCGCTGCTCGCCTTCCTCCTGGCGTTCGGCGAGGAGCCCCTCGTCCTCGACCAACCCGAAGACGACCTCGACAACCACCTAATCTACGACCTCATCGTGCAGCAGATCCGCGAGAACAAGCTACGGCGCCAACTCGTCATCGTGACCCACAACGCGAACGTGGTCGTGAACGGCGATGCCGAGCTGGTCCACGTGATGGAGTTCATCAAGGGACAGTGCGTGGTCATGGGTGACCAGAGCGGAGCGTTGCAGGAGGAGCGGGTGCGCCAGGAGGTCTGCCGCGTCATGGAGGGCGGGCAGGAGGCGTTCGCAAGACGGTGGAAGCGCCTCGGCAGGGAGCGCTGATGCGGGGCGCGCTGGAGCCGGCGGACAGTGTGGTCCTGTGGGATGAGCCGTGGGCGTGCGGTTCGTGGCGGCGGGGCGGTGGCGGCGGGCGGTGGCGGCGTTCGTCGAGGCCGAGTGGCAGCTGGCCGAGCGAGCGATGGGACCCCGCCGTGCAGGGCCGGTCTCAGCGCGCGTCCGGAGCTACCCGGATGTGCTCCACGCCTACGCCGAGCTTGCGGCCTCCCGGTTCCGCCGCACCCCGCCGGCATACTGCTCGGCCCGCACCAAGCACCGCGAGAATGGTCGAAGATCCTCCCCTCTCAGACGCGATCGTGTACGCTAGGCTGCCGGTGCGCGCATGATTGGCCGACTAACTCGACTTTCTGGCGCGTGAAGAGGGCACCTTGCACGATCTTGAATCCCGGTGTCCGATCGGGTGGCCCGATTCGTCCATGATGTGGAATCGGCCACGACCAGCCCCATCGAGCACCCCCTTGCCACGCGCTTCAGCCCCAACCGTTCCGACCGCCGAACCAGCCGGGGACAAGCCTGTCTGCTCCGTCGCGCTTGGGTGGGCCGGAGAGCCTGGCACACGTGCCCTCTCCGGCGCGCTTCTCTCCTTGCTGGGCGATCAGGCCCTGCGGATTGAGGTGCTCGCCGAGGGCCGCTGGCGGGCAGAGGACGCCGAGCCCGCATGGCGGCGACTCCGATCCCGCCCGCTCGGTCTCCGTATCCGACTTCGCAACACCGTTCTGGAGGTGCCGGCGGCGGACTCGACCTCGCCGATACGCTTCACTCCTGGGTGGCTGAACGCAAGGTCTGGCGAACTCCTTTGGCTCCAGGCGAATCCAGGAATACCGAGCCCACTGACGATCCTTGCGATTCCGCGGCTCGAGGACGGAATCCACGAAGGCCTGCTCCACGCCCTCGTCGCGCTGGCCCACCAGTGCGCCCCTCTACGCGAAGCGACCGCGACGGTCGGGGACACGACCCTGCGCTGGTCGACCATCGAGTCAGGGCAGCCCCTCGTCGCGACGGCCTTGGGCGCTCGATGGCAGCCCGCCGCCACGGGGCCGTCGACCGCACTTCGCTTCATCGGGGATCAGGCGCCGGTGCCGGACCTCCGAGGGATGCTCGCCGCCTCTCCTGACCTCCGAGCGGCCGAGGCCGCGCTAGCCGCTGTCGCTCCATGCTGCGTGCGCCTGGTCCCCCTCGATGCCGCACCTGGGTCCTTCCATGTCCCCCCTCCCACCAACACTGTCCTACGCCTGGTTCCGGAGGACGACGCCGTCCGCGTCGAGCTGGACACGGCGCTGGAACCCGAGCGAGCAACTTGGGCCCTCGCTCACGCCGCCGCGCACCTGCGCCTCGGCCACGTCCGCCCGGGCGACACCCACGGGCACTGGGACACCTGGGAGTCGATCACCATGCCAGGCCGCCGCTGGGACCGAGAGGTCCGCGAGCGGCTGCCCACCTGGTCGACTCCCTCTGCCCCGACTCGCGCCTCCATCGACGAATGCACACCGCTGGAGAAGGCCTGGCTGGTCCTCCTCGACCACATCGGCCGCATGGTCGGCGAGGCCCGCACCCTGCATCCCGCGGCCGAGCGCTACCAGGCCGCCGCCTACCAGCGCCAGGCCGCCCAGCGCCTCGTTGCTCAGCTCGAGGAGTACGACGGGGCGATGCTCTGCGACGGCGTAGGACTCGGTAAGACCTACGTCGCTACTACCGTCCTGGTCCACTACGCCAACGCCTGGCGGGAGCGGCTGGCGCAGGAGAGCCGCTCCCTCGCTGCCGACCCCTTTCGCGTCACCGTCCTCTCCCCGAACTCGGTCGTCTCTACCTGGCAACGGGAGGCCATCCCGCCGCTGGGCGGCCACGGCGTCGTTCCTGCCCAGGTTCGGGTCGTGTCGCACAACAAGCTCTCCCGCATCCTGCCGAACAGCCAGGTCCTGGAGCGCACGCCCACCGAGCCCTCCGACATGGAGCACCTGCTCCTCTCCGACCTCGTCGTGGTGGACGAGGCGCACAACTTCCGCTCGGTTGGCGCGCGGCGCACCACCGTCCTGCGCGACTTGCTGCGCCTGCAGCCGCGCAAGAATCTGCGCCGCAAGGTGCTCCTGCTGACTGCGACGCCGGTGAACAACAGCCTGGAGGACCTGCGCCAGCAGGCCGCGCTTCTGTTCAGCAAGCCCTTGTGGTTCAACGACAACCTGACCCTGGACGGCTACCGCGCCCGCGTCCTCAAGGACGTGCAGGAACGCATCGGCAAGGCGGTTCGCGCCCGCGGCGGCGACGTTGCTGGGATCCTCATCCACGGCAGCGGCGACGCCCGCTTCTCCTACGCGCCCGACTTCCGCGACGACCTGCAGTTCGGCGTGCAGGTCCCGCGGGTGGGCGATTACCTCAGGGACCAGGAGAAGCGCCTGGCCGCGCAGCAGGCTGCCGTCCGCGCCGCCATGCAGACCCCGCAGCCCTCGCCGCCCGAGCCGGTCCGCATCGCCAGTGAGCTACTCGACCGCATCGTGGTCCAGCGGTCACGCGCCCTGTGCAAGCAGATCGAGCGCGAGCAGGGCACGAACGTGAAGCTCCTGTTCCGCCCCGATGCGCCGGAGCCGGAGAAACTGGTCTACGAGGACGTCTACGACGACACCCGTGACGTGCTCGCGCGCTTCCTCCCGCTGTTCGAGACCGGCGGGGAAGCCGAGCACGGCCCCGTCGCACCCCTGTCGCTGAAGGTCTACATGTGGGCCGACGTACGCGACGGCATCCGCGACGCCACCGAGGTGTCCTCGGTCGTCGGCCTGCAGCGGGTGCTCGTGCTCAAGCGCCTGGAGTCGTCGCCGGTCGCGTTCCTCATCACCCTGCTCCGGCTGCTCGCGCTGTATGCCCATCGCCTCAAACAGCTCGCCGATCTGTGCCACGATCTCGGCGACCGCGGCCGCGCCGCCAGCCTCGACCAGGAGCTGGCGGCCCTGCTCGATCGACTCGAGCCCGTCGAACGCGACCGCATCGACCTGCTGCTGACCGGCAAGGCCTCGGGCCAGCGAGGGCGCGACCTCCTGAAGCGGTGGAGCCAGGCCCACATGAGCGCCAAGGCAGCGGCCGACTCCGACGACCCGCCGCCGCCCCAGCTCGACCTGTTCAACCGCGACGACCCCGAGGCGGCAGCCCGCCGCGAGCAGCTCGACCGGCTGTGTGGGCTGCGCGAGGACCTGACGCGAGACCTGGGCACCCTGCTGGCCATCGCCCCCGGCCTCGCGGACACCGTGTTCGGCCGGTTTGATCAGGAAGACTGGCCGCGCAAGTTCATCAACGGCGGGCAGGACGTGGACTGGCCGACCTCGGCCACCTGGGCCATGCGCGTTGTCACCGACGGCAAGCTGCGCCGGCTGGTCGGCCGCCTGCTCCGCGCCCGCGCCGGGGCACAGAAGGCCATCGTGTTCTCGCAGTTCACCGACACGCTCGCCTACGTCCACTCCGTGCTGCGAGCCGCGCGCGTGTTGGAGCGTCACGAGTGGGCCCTGGTGACCGGGATGCTCGGCGCCGACGCGGGGCGGCGGGTGTCCCAGGACGACGTGGTCGACCTGGTCGGCCGGAGCGCCGTCGTCAGCGGCGAGACCGAGGATCGCGACCTCGTCATCCACGCCTTCGCGCCCTACTACCGGCTGGGCCCCCACCGTCCGCGGACGCCCGCCGCCTCACCGGAGGAGCAGCAGCTCCTCATTGACCTGTGGCGCCAGGGCTGGGCCCACGCGCTCCAGCACCCGACTGACGTGCTGCTCGCCACCGACGTGCTCGCCGAGGGGGTGAACCTCCAGGACGCCGCCCTGCTCGTCAACTACGACGTGCACTGGAACCCAGTGCGCATGATCCAGCGGGCCGGCCGCATCGACCGCCGGCTCAACGCCGCTGTCGAGGAGGCACGGGCGTTCCCGGACCTCGCCGACCTCGCCGCCGAGCTGGGCGTGCCGGTGCCGCGCTACTGGTGGCACGACCACCCGGCCGCCGCGCCGGTCACCGTGAACCTGCTGCTGCCCGACGAGCTGGAGGCCGAGCTTCAGCTCCGCGAGCGCATCGCCAACAAGACGCTCGCCATCGACTTCACGCTGGGCCTGGAGCAGGGCACCGGCGCCGAGGCCGACTGGATGGCGGATTACCGGTACCGGGGGATCTCGGCGCTCAACGCATGGCAGGGTGACCGGGCCATCGAGCAGGTCGCGGGCTACCAGGAGCGGCTCAAGCGGCTGCTGGCCGAGCGGACCATCGACCCAGCCTGGGTGCAGCGGTGGAACGGGTGGCTTCGGGAGGCGGGCGCGGGGGAGGACGCGCCGATGGTGGCGTGGGCCTGGCTCGCCCGCGGCGGGGGTCAGCTGGTCGAGCACACACGTCGCTTGCGGCCGGTGGTCCGGGACGGCGTCCCCCACTGGTTGTGGACCACAGAGAAGCCGGTGGACGACGACGTGAACGCCTGGTTCGTCCTGGACGGGCAGAGCTGGCCGCCGCTCACCCGCATGGGTCTGGGCTGGGATGAAGACGCGTCCCGCCCCGTCGCTGCGGAAGACCTCGTCCACATCGCGGCCCGTGTCACGGCGCCGACCGCCGCGCTCGACGAGCTGGGCCCCGAAGTCGGGCTCCTCGTGCAGCAGGGGGCAACTGCCCTCTCCCGCGGTTTCCTCGACAAGAACTTGGACCGAACCACGGCACAGATCGCCGGGTTCCGGATCTTGCAGGTCTGGCCCCAGCCCGTGGTGGCCACGTCTTCCATCGGGTCGAGCCGCACGGCACGGCGAGGGCTTGCGCGGCCCTGCCCGACATGCGGTCACCCCCCTGGCATGCACAAGTGCTGCCCTCGATGCAGCAGCACGGCGGACGGTGAGCCCGAGATCGAACGCGCCTTCGGTTTCCGCACGATGCGCGATGCCGACGGCAACCCGTACGAAGTCCCTCAGCCCTGGTGCCGAAGCTGTCGCGCGCAGCACGAAGCCCAGCCCCAAGTGAGCGCCCCATGACCATCAAGATCGACGCTGACGCATTCGTGAAGCACGTGCTCGACGGAACCCCGCTCGCTGCGGCGACCTCCGCAAAGTCCGGGCCTCCGCCGATGATGGTCCCTGGTTTCAAGGCCTTCCCGACGGCGGGCGGAGCCGCACCCTCTCCCGCCCCGGAGGGGCGCTTCGCCCAGCTCCTACTGGAGAACGCCGGCTTCGGGCCAGCACCCACCCTTCCGCTCCGGGACTTCCTACTGGGGGAGCAACGGACCGCGCACCTGTTGCCGAGGCTCGTCACCTACTGGGCGAAGGCCGACGCTCAGGGTCGGCCTTTCCACATCCTGCTCTTCCAGCTCGAGATGGGCGCGCGGGCGCTCCTCGCGGACCCCTTCTTCCGCAACCGCGACACCCTGGAGGATGCGCTCCACCGTGTCACCCAGGACGCCCTGGAGGGCTTCGCCCGGGGTGGTGCCGAGCGCACCGCTGATCGTAAGCAGGGCGGGCAGACCGAGACCCTGTGTGTGGTGGCCGTGTCCGACGACCGCCCCGAAGGGACCGCCCGACAGGTGGTCTGCTTCGGCACCGCCTGCCTGGCCACCTCGTCGATGGAGGTCTTCACCCTCCGGGAGGAGGTCCGCGACTGGGACCGCCCGCTGGCCGAAGAGCACCTCGAACAGCTCTTCAAGCGCCACTTCCGCAAGCTGGGGGACGGCCACAAGTGGCAGGAGGCATTCGTGTCCGGCCCCGAGCGGGCAAAGGCCGATGCGCTCCTCGACGCCTGCCGCAGGCCCGACCTGCTCGGCGACCACCAGAACCAGCTCAAGGACGCGGTCTTCCTCCTGCTCGATCAGCTCGCGCTGTCCTTCGGCGTAGGACGCACCAAGCAGTTCAAGGGCCAGCCGGCCAGCCTGGAGATGGAGGATCTACCGCCCGACCACAGCATCGCGGTCGACCCGACCAAGACGCGGGGCAAGGTCAACAAGCTCAAGGGGGTACGAGTCTTCGACTCCACCGATCGCCTGCTCGGGTACATCGTCTACGTCGTGGACCGCAAGGAGGACCTCGACAAGCTCCGCGCCGAGCTGAAGGAGCACAACCACTTCCACAACGTGCTCGTGGTGTACCCGGGAGAGGGCGGTGGAACCCTGGAGCTGTGGCAGGGCGCCGAGCCGTTGCGTGGCCGCCTCACCGCCGGGCCCAACCGATCCCGCTTCGACGGCGTCGGCGGCGTCGTGCAGCTCCTGTCACGCTTCTTCGTGGTCAGCAAGAGTGCCATCGAGACGCCCGAGCAGCTCGCCAAGGAGCTGGCCTGGCGGGCCCAGCACCTCAAGGCCATCGCGCTCGACGAGCTGAACCGCGAGATCGAGGAGGAGGACGGTCCGCTCTACGAGCTGTTCCGGGACTTCAACCAGGCCTTAGCCCAGCAGGAGCCGGAGCAGTTCGCCGACACCTATGCCCAGACCATCACCTACGGCATGCTCGCAGCGCGTTGGCTGGCAAAGGACAAACTCACCCGCTTCACCCGCACGCAGGCGATGAAGCTGCTCCCGTCCACCAGCGAGTTCCTGCGCGAGCTGTTCGACCGCCTCATCAACAACCACTACGACACGAACCTCACCTGGTTGCTGGACGACATCACGACCCTGCTCTCGCGCACCCTGGTTCGCGGCGTCTTTCACGGCGAGAAGGATCCGTCCATCCACTTCTACCAGGATTTCCTGGACGTCTATGACGCCGGCCTGCGCCGCCGAATGGGCGTCTACTATACGCCGGACGAGGTGGTCGAGTACATCGTTCGGTTCCTCGACTACCTGGCACGCACGCGCCTCGAGCTGCGGCTGGGGCTGGCCGACCCCGTCAACTGGGGAGAGTACACAAAGCAACGGGGCATCGACAAGCCGGTGGGCGTGAAGGACACCGACTTCGTCGTGCAGATCCTCGACCCGGCCACCGGCACGGGCACATTCCCCCTGCACGCGCTGGAGCTGATCTTCCGCACTATGACCGAGGAGTATGCGCGGCTTGGCTACGACGACGACCAGGCCGCCGCCGAGTGGAAGAAGTACGTCCGCGACAGCCTGCTGCCGCGGCTGAACGCTTTCGAGATGATGATGGCCCCGTACATCGTCACCCACCTCCGGCTCGGACTGGCTCTGGAGCAGGGCCTGGCCGAGCAGAGCGGGCGCGACCCGGCGAAGTGGGGTTTCATTTTCGGCAAGAAGGACCGGCTGCGCGTGTTCCTGACCAATACGCTGGAGGTGCACAGCAAGCACCAGCTGGACTGGTTGAGCCCCCACGTCGCCGAGGAGGCCCGGGAGGCCGAGAAGCTCAAGAAAGAGACGGCGGTGCTCGTGATCATGGGCAACCCGCCCTATGAAAGAACAGCGACCGACACTGACTCCACGTCCGAGTGGGTACTGCGCGGTCGTGTCCCAGGGCGGAGTAGTGACAAAAGCCTTTTCGATGACATTCGTGAGATTGCGCTACAACACACCATCTTCAGCCACACCAGGAGCCTCTCCGACAGGTACGTTTACTTCTGGCGGTGGGCACTCTGGAAGGCCTTTGAACATCCGCCATCACCAGGATTGGTCGGCTTCATTACCAATAGTACCTGGCTGTCAGGGCGGGGTTTTGTTGGTCTTCGCCAGATTGCACGAGAGTCCAGCAACGAGATTCGTGTAGTCGACCTAGGTGGGGACAACAGAAGCACGTCTCCTGAGTCCAACATCTTCAACATCGAAACGCCTGTAGCTATCACGCTAATGTGCGGCGTGGAATGCCCTGCTCAACCCGTCGAATTGGCCACTGCCCGCTATCGGCGCGTCGATGCCGACACGGTCGATGGGAAGCTACGCATCCTGAGGACGCTCGGCGATGGCGAACTGGACGGCGACCTAGGATGGGTCAGTGCCCCAGGGGGGTCAATCGACCCTCTCGTTCCAGAGACCGGAGGTGCGGCGTGGCTGTCCATGCCTGAACTCGTTGACTTGCTACCGTGGCAGCACCCTGGATGTCACTACACCCGCACATGGCCTGTCGCCCCAAGTGATGAAGTCCTCCAGCGGCGCTGGACTCACTTTTCGGAGGCTCGCGTTGAGGACCGCCCTAATTTGTTCGTCACGGCGCGGCACGGACGCACGATTCATACCAAGGTGGGAGAGCTGCCCACCCTGGCCTCTCTTCAAAACAACGCCTCCAGCTTTCCTATCGTCCGCTATGCGTACCGCAGCTTTGATCGCCAGTGGTCGATATCCGATCCTCGACTTGCGGCCCTCGAGCGACCACCGCTCTGGAACACGCGCTCCGAGGGACAGATCTACCTCTGCACCCTCACACGTTCCCAGCTTGGGTCAGGTCCAGCGATGTCTGTCTCCGAGCACGTTCCAGATTTCCATCACTTCTGCGGCCGAGGCGGCAAGGACATCCTACCGCTCTTCCGCGACGCCCCCGCCAAGCAGCCCAACATCACCCGCGGCCTTCTGTCCCACGTCGCCGCCACCCTCGAAATCCCCGCGCCGTTCCCCGTGGACTTCGCGGCCTACGTCTACGCGCTCCTGTCGGCGCTTCGCTACCAGGAGCGCTTCGCCGAGGCGCTGAAGACCCCCGGCCCCCGGGTCCCCATGACCCGAGACGCCGCCCTGTGGACGAAGACCACGGCCCTCGGCAAGCGACTGCTCTGGCTCCACACCTACACCCAGCGCCTCCGCGACCCTGCGGAAGGTCGGGGCGACACCCTGCCCACGGTGCCCGGCCTCTCCTGGACCGCGCCGGTCACGCAGATGCCCGAGAAGCCCAGCAACATCAAGTTCGACGCCAAGAAGCAGGTCCTCACTGTGGGCAACGGCACAGTGGCCGGCGTGCGCCCCGACGTCTGGGCCTACTCCGTGAGCGGCATGCAGGTGGTGCCCAAGTGGCTCGGCTACCGGACGGCCCGGGGCGCCGGCAAGGCGGCCAGCTCGAAGAACCCCCTGGACAAGATCCGCCTCACTACCTGGCCCGACGAGTGGAACACGGAGCTGATCGAGCTGCTCGTCGTTCTTACCGTCACCCTGGACCTCCAGCCCCATCAGGCGGCCATGCTCGATGCCATCTGCGACGGCCCGCTCATTCCCGCCGACGAGCTGCCCAAGCCTACCGCCGACGAACGCGAGGAACCCAAGGTCAGCGGGGCCGGCGGCTCCAAGCTGTTCTGAGGAAGCGCCGATGCCACCCGCCCGGTTCTGGTACGTCCCCGTAAAACACGTCTGTGGCGACGAGGCCGCACGTACCGCGCTCCTGGACGCCAAGCTGGCGGACGAGACGCTGCTTGACACATTTGCAGCCCACAAGCTACTCACGCGGGGCGTGAAGCCTGGGGACCTGCTCGCTCTCATGGACGGGACCGCCGCACGAAAGCTCGCGCGGGTCCTGACCCTCGATAGAAACCATGTTCGTTGGCACCAGCTCCCTCTCGAAGACGGGCCGCCGCTCGGCTCTGCTCCGGCCCTTGACGAGGTCCCCGCCCACGAAGCCGTCCAGTTCAAGGTCGGCGTCGCCGCCATGCTCAGCGACACCTCTCGCCCGGTGCCGCTGCCTGTTCCATTGCTCGCCAAGCCCCAGAACATCATCCTGTACGGACCGCCTGGCACCGGCAAGACCTACAGCCTGAAGGAACGCGCGCTGGCCCTCGCCCTCGGCGAAGGCGTGGGCGATTCTGACGCGGAGAAGGCCGAGCAGTGGGAGGCCCTGCAGGCCGCAGGCCAGATTGCCATGTGTACCTTCCATCAAGCGTACACCTACGAAGAGTTCGTGGAAGGTCTGCGAGCACGCACCGACGAGGAAGGTAGGATCTACTACCGCGTTGAGGATGGCCTCTTTAAGAAGATGGCACTTGAGGCGGCCGCTGATGGGCTCCCGGACGACGATGTGGAGGTCGGGTTCGACGATCTCTGGGGAGATCTGGTCGATTCGCTGCGCGCCGAGCCCCGCATTGCCGAGAGCCTCAAGAAGATGAAGTACCAGCTCGAGGCTGCGCCGCGCGGCGGTATCATGGTGAGAGGAGGCGATGTCGACGAAGACGGTGCTTTCGAACCGAACGGCAAGTGGCTCAGCGCCAACCAGGAGAGCATGCGTGCGCTGTGGGAGAAGCGAAGGCAGCTCGGACAGGCACCCTCGACGGCTCAGATCGGGCAATCGGCCAAAGGGCACGCGACCGCGATGTGGATGGTCTACCGCGAGCTGCTGGTCATGCAAGCTTCAGAACAAAGCCGGCCGAACCAGGCGAGCCATGTCCAGCGCGCGCTTTCGTCTGGCCGCAAGCTGATCTTCCCGCCGGGTTGCCGCCAATATGTGCTCATCGTGGACGAGATCAACCGGGCCAACATCGCTAGGGTGATGGGTGAGCTGATCACCTTGCTGGAGCCCGAGAAACGACTCACCGGGGATGATGAGCTACGGCTGCATCTCCCTGCGTCGGGCGAGCGTTTCGGAGTTCCCCCCAACCTGCACATCATCGGGACGATGAACACCGCCGACCGCTCGATCGCCCTGATGGACATCGCACTGCGTCGGCGGTTCACGTTCGAGGAGATGCAACCGTCTGCCAAGGTCATCAAAGAGGTCCTAGGGGCGAAGACGGCTGACAAGCAGGTTCATCCCGCCATCATCGAGCTGATTGTTCAACTCTTCGAACGCATCAACGACCGACTGCGCTACCTGTACGACCGCGAACACCAGATCGGACATGCGTACTTTCTCAAGGTACGCACCCTTGACAATCTCCGCGAAACCATGGCGCTCAAAGTACTGCCACTATTGCAGGAGTACTTCTTTGGTCAGTGGGAAAAGCTGGCGATGGTCCTCGGCTACCCGGTCAACAGCGAGGGGACTCCGAAACAGTATCGCTCGAAGGACGAAGACGTCCCAACTGTCCTCGTCGCGCGAAAGCTCGTCGAGACGGAAATCCTTGGGTTCAGCCACGACCAGTACATCGACCAGGTGGCGTGGGAAGTGCACCCCGCTTTCCAGGCGAAGGGCGACCACGACTTCGGTGACGACAAAGAGCTATGGTTGGCCCGGGCCCTCTGCGAGGTCGCGTTTGGACCCGGCCGCGACACTGCGGCCAAGAATCTGATCGACAAGCTGAACGCCGGGGAGGGCTGATGCTTCGGGTCTCGGTGCTCGAACGGGGCCGCATCGAGCGCGCCGAGGAGCTCGCGCCCGGCGATCCATGGGATCGGTTCGGGACTCACGAGCGCCGTCGCATTCCTGCGGCCCTGTTCGATCGCCTGCAACGGGCTGAGGGCGCGCGCGAGGACCGTGGGGAGCGGCCGATCTTCACCTGGGGCCGCGACCGCGCCCAGGTCGGACCGTGGGTCGGCGTGCTGCAGGTGCCCGGCCTCCAACTCGAGTTGCTCCCCAAAACCGACGACCGCGAGATCCGGGATGGCGAGCAGGTCGACGAGGTCCGCGCCAACCTGCTCCACATGCTCGAGCTGGCCGGTCTCACGCCCGCCCGCGAGCGGGGCACGGCCGACCTGGGCGCGCGGCGGGGCATGATCCACGACCAGCTCGCCGCGCGGTTCGTGGCGCGTCTGCTGATGGAGTTGCGACGGGGCGCCGACCGGACGTACTCCAACGAAGAGGGAAACCTGTTGGCGATGCGAGGCAAGCTCCTCCTCGCCCGGCAGATGACCGTGAATGCGGCGCATCGGCACCGCTTCTACTGTTCCTTCGATGCGCTGGGCGAAGACACCCCGATCAACCGAACCCTGCGGTGCGCCTGCGACCTGCTCCGCCGCTGGGCACTCCCGCCCCCGGTGCAGCGTGGCGTCCAGGAGGCCGCCGCTCTCCTCGACGAAGTCCCACCTCTTCGGGACCCAGCGAATCCTCCCTCCGTTGGCTTCACGCGCCAAAACGAGCGCTTCAAGGAGGTCTTCGAGTTCGCGGTGCTGCTGCTGAGCGGACTCACGCCAGACCTCCGCGCGGGACCCAACCGAACCTTTGCGCTGCTCTTCGACATGGACAAGGTCTTCGAGGGCTACATCGCGCAGTTCCTGAAGCGGTATGTGGTGCCTGAGATCCCAGGCCTCCAACTGTTTCCTCAAGCACGGGAGCACCGCGAGTACCTGTTCCTGTCGTCGCGAGAGGAAGACGGGCAGCGAGCGCTTCAACTCGCCCCAGACTTGTTGTTTCGGATGGACCTCGGACCTGATCTGGCCATGCTGATCATCGACACGAAGTGGAAACGCCTCGACCCCACGGGTGGCTCGCGCCCGTCCAACACTGACCTCTACCAGCTCTACGCCTACCTTCACCGATACGGCTGCAAGCGCGCCTTCCTCCTGTACCCTCGCGTTGATGGAGTCCGTGAAGCGGGCTACCGGGCGATGGGGCCCGGGAAGGACAACTCGACCGGAACGGTGGGCACGAGGTTCGTGGACCTTCGGGTGCGCCTGTGGACGGCGGCGGGCCGGGCCGCCCTGGCGAAAGAGCTTGACACCATTGTTCGGCAGGGCTTCTGTCTCGCCCCCGCAGCGCCCGGTGGTGGTGGCCTCGTGGAGGCCTCCCCATGATTCCCGTCGGCGCCCCCTTCCTCGACGACCGCGTGCGCGGTCCGGCCGTGGAGGCTTTGGGCCACCCCGAGGCCCTCGGGGCGGCTGGTGTGGCCCCGGAAGTCACCCGAGAGGTTTCGAAGCTGCTCGCTGCGCTGGAAGGTGAGCGGAGCCCGGCGGAGCGACTCGCTGATCCCGACCCCATGTGGCTGCCCGACCTCCACCTCCCCTTTGCCGCCGGCCGCGTTGAGGTCGCCTTGCCCGACAAGCCACGCAGGAGCAAGCAGCACTACCGCCCGATGGATGCCGGTCGGGGGTGCAGCGGCGCCCAGCCGAAGGGGGACGAGCGATGACCATCGCCGCATTCGACCCCATCCTGGACCGCTTGTCCGCAACCCCGGCGTCCGTGCCCGAGCCCGAGACGCTTGGCGAGCTGTGGTCCCATGGAGAGGACGGCTGGCTCCGGGAGGACCCGCGCTTCCGGCCGACGCCCTGGGGTCGGTGGATCCCAGCGGATCGCTACCTCATCAACGACCTGCTGGTCCGCGATCTGCGCGCAGGCACGAGCGAGCTGTCGCTTTCGGAACAGCTCGGCACGCTCTCGAAGGTCGTGGGCCGCCCGACGGCGATTTGTCCGGCAGACCCGCGCCTGCGCCTGGAGGACGACCGGGTCCGCCTGGCCCCCTCCGAGCTGACCGCCGAGCCGCTTCTGGAGGAGGTGGGCCCCTTGCTCCAGTACGTGACCCACCTCCCGGTCGTGACCTTGCAGGCTGCAGCGGCCTCGGAGCCTGCCGGCGAGTGGGGACCCAAGTCCGAGCCACAGCACGTCGAGCCGATGGGGTGGCTGCGGGTCGAGCGCCTGGGCAAGCCGCTCAACCGGCGGATGTTCGTCGCCCGGGTGAAGGGCCACAGCATGGATGGCGGGGCCCGTCCCATCGAGGACGGCGCCTGGGTCATCTTCGAGTTCGCCTTCCACGAGGGCGTCGCCTACGACGCGGGCAGCGACCAACCCATCGTGCTGGTCCGCGGCGAGTTCAGCGACCCGGAGACGGGCAGCTACGCGATCAAGCGCTGGGACCGGCACGCACCTGAGATCCGGCTGGTCTCGGCGAACCCCGACAAGCAGCGCTTCCCGGACATCATGGTGCCGCTCGACGCCGCCGATGACCTGCGCATCGTGGCCGCCTTCGCGGCCGTCCTGGGACCCGCCGATTTCGCCCGGCGGCCCCGACCCGAGCGCAAGCCGGGCCGCCGGGTGGTCGAGGGTCGCGCCGGCATGGACGAACAGGGCGCCCGCCTGGAACGGCGAATCGATGACTTCTTCGAGGGTCGACCCCCGCCGGATGATGAGCCCGACGCGACCGGCGGCGACGGCTGGCAGACACGACTCGTCTGCCTCGGTCCCGAGGCGGGAGGGTTGCACCTGGAGGTCGGCCCGCTCGGCGGGCTGCCCCCCTTCGTCAAGAAGCTGCGGGTGGTCGGTGCGGGCGACCGCGACGGCATCCTTCTGGCTGCCAACGCCCGCCAGCGGGCCACCTCGCTGGCGATCGGACCGGGCAGTGGCCCATGGCGTTGGGAGGCGGTGGGCTTCGAGGAGGAGGACCTCGGGTTGGAGCGGCTGGCCGCCGATGCGCTCCCCACGGACGCGGTCACCGTGTTCCGCGTCGACGCCGGCGGCGTCGGCCAGTGGCAGACGGGCCGCGTCCTGGCCCTGGGCCAGGCCTTCCGGCTCCTGCTGCCGCCGGGCCTTGGCGACGAAGCCGCCGGCGAGCCCATCGCCGACGGCTGGCGCCTATGGACCGTGGACCTGGGGCTGCCGCCCCCCGCGGCCACGCGCACGTCCCTGCAGGCGGTCGGCCTCGGCGTCGGCGAAGCTTGGCCACGCCTGGACTGGGCCCTGCTCCCACCCGCCGCCTGGAAGTTCACGCCGCGCGGCGAGCTCTACCCGGTGTTCGAGCGTGATCAGGACGTGATCGTCCGCGTGAGCGGTATGCCGGACGAGGAGGACGAGGCGCCGCGGCTCTTCCTGCGCGGTCCCTCCGGGATTGAGCACCTGGCGCTGCCGCAGGGTACCGACGGCCTGGTCTTGCTGGGCGCGCTCGCGGAAGGGCGCTGGGCCTGTGCGCTGGTGCACCCGCGGACCGAGATCCGGACCACCACGCTGCTGTTCGAGGTGGTCCGGTCTGCAGGCCAGCCAGTCGACACACGCTGGTCCGTCGATGTAGAACCGTCCCCGGAAGGCACTCCGGACCTCGCCACTCTGGCCGTCTCCGCTCCGCCGGGGTGGCCTGTGACCCTGTCCTGGCGCGTCCTGGGTGCGGTGCCACTGGCGACGGTCCATGCCGAAGCCGATGGAAGCGTCGACCTCACGAGCGCTCTCGCCACGCTGGGCGAGCGCACCCGCCGCGCCCGCGTGGGCGACCTGGTCGTCGACCTGGCCGAGCTGGGCCGGGAGGTGGTCCCCCACGACCGGCGCCCGTCGGTGGACCAGGTACGGGAGGGCCTGGCCGCGCTGTGGGCACAGCGGGAGACCCTGGTGCGGAGCCGGCGCGGAGCCTGGCTGACCCTGGTACCGCACTGGTTCACGCCCATCTGCGAGCTGCTCGGCTACGGGCTGGAGGAGCTGGTCGTGTCCGCCTCGATGGACGCAGAGAATGGCCTCGCAGCCTGGCGCCTGGTCGTCGACGAACGGGACGACACCGCCATCCGTCGCTCCACCGCGCGCGTCCTGGTGGTCACGGCCGACCTCGACGCGACGCTGACCGGCGGCGTCAACGCCGTCGACCGCGCCTGCGGGTTGGCCAGGGTGCGAGAGGCCGTCGTCACCGACGGCGTCCGATGGACGACCCACCGTCGGGGGAACCGCCTGCGTCGGCCGACCTGGGACCTCGGGGAAGTGCTCGCAGGAAACACCTTCGAGGAGCTGCTCGCCGCCCTCGCGGAGGGACTGGGATGACGCTCGCCCTGATCGATGCGACCGCCGCCGCCGATCGGCTGAGCCAGCACCTTGGCGCGGATCCTGCTTCCCACGAGGGCCTGTGTGCACTGCTCCGTGCGGAGGTACACGCCCGCGGCCATGCGCCTCGCTCAGTGACGCTCGACCGCGTACGTCGCTTGGTCGAGCCCGTCGTCGAGATCGAGTTGGAACGCCTTGCTTCGCTGTGTGACGCGCTCGTGCGGGAGGGCGACCTGGTCCTGGCCCCCGGTGGAGCGCTCTGGGCGACGCCGCTACGCGCTGTGCCACGGGTGAATGGCACTGCTCGGCTGTTCTCCAGCCTGGCTGGCCCCGGCCTGACGAAAGCCCTTGGCGCCGCACCCGATGCCCGGGGCGCGGCTCGAACGGTCCCCTGGATGGAGGCCATGGTCACGTCCGTCGTGGCAATCGGGGGCCGGGTGCTCACGCCAGAGGCGTGGGCGGGCCTCGACCGCGCGGAGATCGCAGACGCGGCCTTCCTCGCGCGCCTCGACGAGCGCCTGGCCTGGGAGGCGGCGCCGCCGGCCTCGCTGGAGCGGGACGGTCCCCTGGAGTGGCGGGGCTGGGTTCCGGCCGGGGAACGGCCCGGCTGGCGACGTGACACTGCGAGCGCGCGTCTGTGGTGGGCACGCACCCCGTTCCGCGGTCACCGCCGCGCGTGGACCTCGGGCGAGGGCTCCCCGGCTACCTGCCCTTTCGTGGAGGTGTCCTTCGACGATGCCGACCGGGCACGCTTCGCCCTGTCGCGCCAGGACGGTGCCAGCCCGAAAATCGGTGTGGAGAAGGTAGGGAGCCACGCCATCCTCGAGATCCCTGCCTGGCTCCCACGCCCGGAGTATCGCTGGCTCTCGCTCCAGGCCGAGGCCGCAGGCGACGCTGCGCAGGCGACCCGCTGGCGCGTGCCGCTGGATGCCGTCTCGGCGGTGACCGACCTGCTCGCCGTGCGCCTTGGTCTCGTCGTGGAGGGACGATGAGCCGCCGGCAGCTCACCATCAAGCCGAGCTGCATGCGGGAGATCGCCGCCTTCCCACACGACCGCGCCGCGTTGCTGTGGGACAAGATCGACCAACTCGTCTCCGACCCGCTGCCCGATGGAAAGGTCAAGAAGAAGCTCAAGGGCGCCGACGGCGTGTACCGGATGCGGGTCACCGATCACCGTGTCTTCTACCGCTTTGGTGAGGACTGGATCAGCCTGCTCGGTCTGCGCCGTCGCCGCGAGGACACGTACGAAGGCCTTCCCCCCGAGACCGCGGATGCCCTGCCGCCCGACGAGGACGACGACCTCGACGCCCTGCTCGCGCGTTCCGAGCCGCCCACCTTCGCCTTCGCACCCGTCGTCCAGGAGACCCCGCTGCCCGAGCCGATCACGCCGGAGGTGCTCCGCGAGTTGGGCATCCCTGTGTCCGCGGTCCCGGTGCTGCTCCGGTGCACGACCGAGGAGGCGCTGCTCGAGGCCGCGGTACCTCCCGATGTGCTGGGGCGCGTCGTCGACCGCCTGTTCCCGCCGTCGATCGAGCGGCTGGACCAGCAGCCCGACCTGGTTGTGCCCTCCACGGCCGACCTCGTCCGCTACAAGGAGGGCGACCTCCTCGGCTTTCTCCTTCGTCTCGACGAGGACCAGCTCAAGCTCACCCGCTGGGCGCTTCAAGGCCCCACGATGGTCCGCGGCGGCGCGGGCACAGGGAAGAGCACCGTTGCGCTCTACCGCGTAAAAGCATTGCTGGAACGCCCGGGTGCGACGGGTCGTGAGCGCGTGCTGTTCTCCACCTACACGCGCGCTCTGCTCACGGTCACACGACAGCTCCTGGAGCAGCTCCTCACGCCCGACCAGATGCGCCGGGTCGAGGTCGCGACCTGCGACCAGGTCGCCTGGCGCGTCGTCTCGCAGAGCCGGAAGGTCGGCGCCTTCGAGTCGGACCACGCCGCGCTCCTTCGCCTCGCCGATCTACGTTCCCGCCACCAGCCAGGAGGGTCGGCCTTCGAGTCCCGCCTGCGCGCACGCGCCTTGGAGCGACTCGCCGATGGCTGGCTCCTCGAGGAGTTCGACTGGATCCTGGACGGGCGTGGGCTCTCCACGCTGGAGGAGTACCAGCAGACGGCGCGACCGGGGCGGGGCCTGCCACTCAACGAACGGGCGCGTACTGCGGTGTGGGATCTCCACCAGGCGTTTCTCGAGGGCACGACGGCCGAGCGGTACCCCGGACTCCGGCGCGAGGCCTTGCGGTCGATCCAGGGAGGCGGTCAGGTCGAACTCTACGACTTCGTCGTGGTGGACGAGGCCCAGGACCTGAGCCCGGTGTCCCTGGCGCTGATGGCGGAGATCTGCGCGACAGCCGAGGGGCTGTTCTTCGCGGCCGACAGCAAGCAGTCGCTCTACTCCCGCAACCACACCTGGGCCTCGGCCCATCCTCGGCTCCAGTTCCGCGGGCGGACGGCGCTGCTGCGACGGAACTACCGCTCCACGCGCGAGATTGAACGCGCCGCCTTCGCCGTGCTGCAGCCCGAGGAAGGCGAGGATGTGGCGATCTCGGACAGCCTCCACGACGGTCCGCTCCCGGTGCTCGTCAACGACCTGGACCCCGCCGCGCAGGCCACCTGGATCGCCCGGTTCGTCCGCCAGATGGCGCGCCACCTGCACCTGAAGACCAGCGCCGCCGCGGTGCTCGTCCCCGGGGCGGCGGCCGGCGAGGTGCTCGCCCAGGAGCTGGCCTCGCAGGGGCTCGACGCGCGCTTCTTCCCCGGGCGCGACCTGGATCTCAAGGCCGATGTCGTGCGCCTGCTGACCTTGTACGCCGCCAAGGGTCTCGAGTTCCCGATCGTGGTCGTGGCTGGCCTGGAGACCGGGGCCTGGCCGGTGCCCGAGGACTTCGACGAGCCCGACCTGTTCGCCGAGCGCGCCCGCCACGAGCGCCGGCTTTTGTACGTCGGTCTGACGCGCGCGATGCGCGGCCTGATGCTGCTGGTCCCGCAGGGGTGCCGCCACCCGGCCCTCCAGGACCTTGATCCCACCCACTGGCACGTCGAGAGCGCCTGATGAGCACCGTTTCCGTCACTGCCTACGTCGACGACGGGTGCCTGGTCGACCCAGACATCGTGGTCTTCCTCAAGAAGAAGCTCGACAGAGGCGACATTCTGGACTTCGCCGGTATCGTCGAGGTCGCGCCCGAGGTTCTGGACGCGCTGTTCGAGGGCTGGGATCCCGACGACGTCGGCAACGTGGTGCGCGGACAGTCACCCGCGATCGATGCCGCTCTGCTGTCTTGGGAACAACGCAAAGGCGGCAAGGTCTCGCCGGTGGAGCGCACGCCCAAGAAGGGCCAGGTGCGACGGCCGGCCTCAACGGCGCCACCCCCCGTCGTCCTCGAGCGTCTCCCCAGCGGCGACGAGCGGTTCACCCCGACGCGGTTGGTGAAGCGGCTGCAGGAGACCCTTCGCGGCTACATCGAGAGCGCCTACCCGCTGAGTGATCCCACGCTCATTCGGGCAAGACGTCGCCTGCTGGAGGAGGACGCTGGCGGGCACCTGCTCGCCCAGGAGCCCTACATCGAGACCACGACGCGGTACGCGACCTCCTCGAAGGCCTTTGCGGACCTTGGACTGCCGGAGCACCTCGCGAGCCTGTTCACGGCGCTGGCGGCGACGCCGTCCGCGCACAGCACGCCTGAGGACGAGCGCTCGGTGCTGTACCCGTCGATGTACGTCCACCAGGAGAAGGCGTTCCGCGAGTTCCTGGTACGGGGGCGGGACATCGTCGTCGCGACCGGCACCGGCTCGGGCAAGACGGAGTGCTTCCTGGTGCCGATGCTGGGTTGCTTGTACGACGAGGCGGCGCAGCGACCGGCATCGTTCTCGCAGCACGGCGTGCGTGTGCTGATTCTGTACCCGATGAACGCGCTGGTGAACGACCAGCTCTCGCGCTTGCGCCTCCTGCTCGGCGACCCGTCGGTCGCGGCGGCCTTCCAGGGGCTGGGGGACGGGCGTCGCGTTCCGCGCTTCGGCATGTACACCGGACGGACGCCGTACCCCGGGCCGCGCACCACCGCGCGGGATGGTGAGCGAGTCAAGCCGCTGCTCGACTACTACCTCGGGCTCTCGCCCGAGGTAGAGGCCCGCCTCCGACAGCTCGGCCGCTACCCAGCGAAGGACCTGCGCGCCTTCTACGCCCAGCACGAGGCGAAGCGGCGAACGTACAAGACTGGCAAGAAGGCAGGCCAGGAGTACACCGACCACAACTGGGAGCGCCGCCTGCACACCGGCCCGAACGACCGCGAGCTGCTGACCCGCCAGGAGATGGTGCACGGCGCTGGAAGTCTGCCGGGACACGCACCCGACGTGTTGGTCACCAACTACTCCATGCTCGAGTACATGCTGATGCGGCCCTTCGAGCGGCCGGTCTTCGCCGAGACGAGGCGGTGGCTCCAGCAGGACGGCGCCCAGCTCCTGCTCGTGCTCGATGAGGCGCACATGTACCGGGGCGCGAAGGGGGCCGAGGTCGCGTTCCTGATCCGACGCCTCCGCGCTCGCCTCGGCATCCACGACCGCCCCGACAAGCTCCGCGTCATCGCGACCAGCGCGTCACTGGGGTCGGCCGCGAAGGCCGTGGACACGGTCAAGCGCTTCGCCGCCGACATCATCGGCAAGGAGCCTAAGGACTTCGAGGCCATTACCGGGACCCGCGAGGTCCCGACCCCGGCCGCTCCGGGACAGCAAAAGGTGGCGGACCTGCTCGCCAAGCTCGACCTCGACGCCATCAACGAGGCGCTCGATGGCCCGACGCTTCGCGACAAGCTCGCCCCCTTGCTACCAGCCGGCGGCTCTGACACACCGACCGAGGGCGAGGTCCTCGCCGACCTGTACGCATCGCTCGCAGGCCAGCCGTGGGTGAACCAGCTGGTGCAGGAGGCGGCGGGCAAGGCGGTCGCGCTGGGCGATCTCGCCGAGCGCGTGTTCCCCGGGCACCCGGAGTCCCGCCGAGCGCTCGAAGCCCTACTGACGGTCGGGACGCTGGCGCGGCGCAAGCCGGACGACCCTGGCCTGGTTCCCACCCGCGTGCACGGCCTGTTCCGCGGGCTGCACGGGCTCTATGCCTGCGTGAACCCGGCATGCTCTGGCCGCCAGAGCGAGCCCGGCGAGCCCGCGCTGCTCGGGCGCCTGTTCACGACCCCGCGCAGCACCTGCGACACCTGCGGGTGCCGGGTCTTCGAGATCGCCTCGTGCCGGAGCTGCGGGAGCCCTTACCTGCTGGCCTACTCCCAGGACGACGCACTCGACCGGCTGTCCTTCCTCTGGGGAGAGACCGAGGGGGCGCTCTTCCGCATGGAGCTGCTGCCCGTAGCGCCTCGGTATACCGATCGGACCGAGCTGCTCCGGGTACACCTGCGCACCGGCTACGTCGACGTGGACAACCGCTTCCCCGATGACGAGGTCCGGGAGGTCGCCCTGTGGCTCGACGGCGACGGCCGCAGGCAGGCCACCTTCGACCGATGCGCCATGTGTCAGCCCGACGCACGCAGCAGGGGCCGGATCCATGACTTCCGTACTCGCGGAGAGCAGCCCTTCACCGCCCTCATCGAGGCCCAGTTCGCCGAGCAGCCGCCACAGAAGAAGGACCCGCGGCTCCCCAACCACGGGCGGAAGGTGCTGGTGTTCAGCGATGGACGGCAGAAGGCGGCCAGGCTGGCACCCGCACTGGAGCACAGCCACGCGCGTGACCTGTTCCGCCAGGTGGTGGCCCTCGCGGCGCACGAGCTACGCGAGAAGGCCGACATTTCCGCGATGCAGTACCTGTACGCCGGCGTTGTGCACCTCTGCGCAGCTCGGGGCTACGACCTGTTCCCGGCCGCGGACGAGGTGGAATTCCACAACCATTTGTCCCAGGTGAAGGGCAAGAAGCTGGATCAGGCCATCACCATGGCCAACAAGGGCTGGCTCCGGCCCACGAAGTCCTTCGCCCAGGCCATCTTCAGTGAGCTCACCGACCGCTACTACTCGCTTCCCGCACTCGCGCTGGCGACCGTCGAGGAGGACCCTGACACCGCATTCATGGTGTTCGACGACTTCCCCAACGTTGGCCTTGACGATGACGCCCAGCGCGTACTGTTCCGCGCCTGGCTTCGGCAACACCTGGAGCGTCGCTCTTTCCGGCCCGACGGCGCCGAGACCCGCGAGCTCGGCGAGGGCTGGGCGAGCCCCTACGGCATCACCGGCGCCCGGATGGACCACGTGCTGCCGAACCGCTTCGACCAGTACTTGTCCCACGTGCTCGGCGGCGATGCGGCTGCGGTCGACAAGGTCAGCGCCTGGTTCCAGCACGTGGTCCGCGACAAGGGGCTGCTGCACTTCGAGTCCGACCTTTACTACCTCCAGCTCCAGGGGCTGAGCCTCAACCTCCGACTGGAGGGCAACTGGCTCCGCTGTCGCGACTGCGGGCGCATCCACCCCGAGGCACTCGCCGACGCCTGCCCAGCGTGCCTCGGCCAGGTCATCGACGCCGACGCTGACTACCTAGACGCGCGCACCGGCTTCTACCGGCGGCAAGTCGTCCGGGCCTTCGACGAGCGGACCCTGGAGCCCTTCGGCCTGTCCGCGGCGGAGCACTCGGCTCAGCTCACCGGCCAGGCCGACGACAGCGCCTTCAACAAGGTCGAGGAGTACGAGCTACGGTTCCAGGACGTTCCCCTCGAGAATCAGCCCCCCATCGACGTTCTGAGCTGCACCACTACGATGGAGGTGGGCATCGACATCGGCGCCCTGTCGGGCGTAGCGCTCCGGAACGTGCCCCCGCACGTCGCCAACTACCAGCAGCGCGCCGGTCGCGCTGGGCGCCGAGGGCGATCCATCGCGTCGGTCATCACGTATGCGCATGGCACCTCACACGACGCCCATTTCTTCGACCACCCCGAGGACATCATCTCGGGCGATGTTCGCGCGCCCATCGTCTACGTCGAGAACCAGCAGGTCCTGGAACGGCACATCCACGCCTATCTGGTCCAGCGGTTCTTCCACGACCGGGTGCCGCCCGACCCGAGGAGCTACGACCTGTTCGGGTCGCTTGGAACGGTCGAGCAGTTCCTGTCGGACGCCCACCCCTGCTCGTTGTTGAAGCTCGAGAACTGGCTAGACGAGAACACCGCTCGGCTTCAGGGAGAACTGCATGGCTGGGTACCCGTCCACAGTTTCGGCCTCGACGAATCCATCGCAGGTGTCGACGCCACCATCGCCGGCGCCATCGTCCGGACGAAGGAGCGCATCCGAAAGGTACTACCGGTCGACGAATACGCCCGGCGCGACAGTCTCGAGGAACTCGAGCGCGAGTCGTTGGAGCGCCGGCTCGAGGAGCCGTTGCTCGAGACCCTCATCGGCCAAGCCGTCTTTCCTCGGTACGCGTTCCCGACGGACGTGGTCGCCTTCTGGGTCGCGAAGGGCCGAAGGCCGGGGGAGCCGGCTGGAAAACGGTCCTTCGACTACGAGCCGCAGCGGGACCTTCAGCTCGCCTTGACCGAGTACGCCCCTGGTCGAAGCCTGACGATCGACAAGTGGCGGTTCGAATCGGCCGCGCTCTACTCCCCCTACGAACCGACACCCGCGCCCACGCTCCGTCGCCGCCGTCCGTACACCTCGTGCATCGACTGCTCGTGGGCGACCATGAACGACGGCATGTCCCAGTTGACGCTCTGCCCGGTCTGTGGGAGCGATCAGCTCACCCGTATGGCCTTCATCACGCCTGCAGGGTTCGCGCCCGACCTGAACGCGAAGCGCGAAGTGGACCGTGGCCAGGCCATCGCCTACGCCGGGATGACCGACCGCGCCAGGCTGGAGCCCCAGGACCCGCCCGACGATTGGACTGAGAGCTGCGACGGCCGCCTCCGGCGGTGGACGGGGCCGCGGCGGCTGGTCATGGTGAACAAGGGCGTGGGTCAGCGCGGATTCCGTGTGTGTCCGGATTGCGGCCGATCCGAGCCCGAGTATGGCCCGGGCTACACGGGGACGAAGCTGATGAAGGGCGGCGCGTCCACGAGCCACCAGCATCCGCTCGAGAAGGGCGTGATCTGCACGGGCGCGGCGGATGGACCGTTTTACCTGGGGCACGAGTTTCCGACTGACGCGCTGTTGCTCCGGCTGCGGGTGGTCTCACCGGTGCGGCTCGGCTCGGTTGCCACGCAAGGCCTGCTCACCCGCGCCGCGCGCATGGCCCTGACCTCCTTGGTGGAAGCCCTCGCCCTCGCAGCCTCCCGCGTCCTTCAGATCGACGAAGGCGAGCTTTCCGGATGGTGGACGCCGGTGATGGGTGGGCGTCCCGACGAGGCGCAGCTCTACCTGTACGACCTGCTGCCCGGCGGCGCCGGGTATGCCCGCGCAGTCGGGGATGCCCTCGGCGAGGTCCTGAACGCAGCCGAGGCGCTGCTGGCGGGGTGCGACTGCCCCTCGTCCTGCTACCGGTGCATCCGACACTACGGGAACAACTGGATCCACGCGTCCCTCGACCGACACCTCGCGCTCGCGCTGCTCCGCCACCTTCGGGTTGGTGAGCTGCCGAGTCTGGACCGCGCTGCGAAGGACAGCGCGCTTCGGGGACTCCGCGACCTACTGGCGTTGCGGGGCATCAACGCCGACGTGGGCACGAGCCTCGCCGGCGAGGTGGTGCCGCTGGTCGTCCACATGCCCAGCGGCGACCTGTGCGTCGACGTTCACCACCCGCTCATCGATCCGCAGGTTCACGCTTCTCCCGTGGTCGCTTCGGCCCGGACCCAGTTCCTCGAGGCGCTCTCGCTCGATGCCTTCGAGCTGATCCACGACCTGCCCGCCGCCGTGGACCGGCTCAAGCTGCCGTCGGGGAAGCGCTCTTGACGACGAGCTTCTACGAGCTGGACGCCCCGACCGAGTGGGCGGGGGCGCCCGAGTTGTGGAGCTCGACCTCTTTGGACGACGTGAGGCGCTGCCCACGTCGGTGGCAGCTGGCTCGATCACGCTGGGGCGACCTTGAGCGGTTCCCGGTGCGGTCGCATCCTGCGGCGGTCGAAGGTCAGCTGATTCACGAGGCGCTGGATCGCCTCACGCGAGCCTGCGGCAGGCACGGCAACCCGCCCATTGGGTCTCCGGAGTTCGCCAGCGCGCTCACCGACGGGGAGTTCTTCGAGGGCCTCGGCTTTGCGGTCGACGCCTGGCAGAGGCAGGTGACGAGCCATCCGCGCCCGGGGCCCGTCTTCAAGCTACGAAGCACCGCGCAGGAGCTTGCGAACCGCGCGATCCGCCTCTTCCGCGAGCAGTATCGTCCGGGAACGGGTGGTTTCGGGAGGGCTGCGTCCACGGCACCCGTGAAGATCTCCGACCTCTCCCGGGCGTTGATCCAGTGGGGGGCGCTCTCCGAGCTACGCCTCCAGCATCCCGATCTGCCGTTCATGGGCATCCTCGACCGCGTCCAGCTCGATTCAGGCGGTGCGGTCGAGATCATCGACTTCAAAACCGGGCGGGCCAGCGATGCGCACGAGCAGCAGCTCCTCCGCTACGCGGTGCTGTGGTGGCGAGCCACACAGACGGCGCCCGCACGAGTCCACGCCCAGTACCTCGAGGGTTCGCGTACCTGGGTCGTCACGCCGAGCGATCTCGCAAGGGTGGAGGCTGGTCTCGGTGACCTCCTCCGCCATTTCAGCGGTCAGCTGACCGGCCGACCCGCACCGGCGACACCGGGGACGGGCTGCCGCTGGTGCCCGGTTCGTGCGCGCTGCGACGCAGGGTGGGGCCTCGCTGAACAGGCGGCCCGTGCCGAGGGACGAGGCGACGCGGAGCTGACCGTCGTCGGTGAGGTGACCACCCATGGCGTGCTGGCGAAGGACCTCGCCGGACATGAGGTTGCGATTGTGTACGAACCCGCCGTGGCCAGCCTACTCCCATCCCTGGTTCCGGGACGACGAATGCGGGTCCTGGATGGCGTCTTGCGGGAGAAGGGGAAGGAGATCGAGATCAAGGCGTGGACGGAGGTGTTCGTCCTCGGCTCGTTTGCGGCCGGGCGCTGATTGCCCAGCCGCCTCCCACCGTCTCAACCAGCGTCGCCTACGCCGTTCATGGTGCGGGAGCCCCGCCCCTGCTGGGTCGGCGAGCGTCGAGCCCTGGCAGAGGCCGTCGCACCGCCGAGCGGGACCCTCGATGAGCGAAGTGCGGAAAGTCATCGAGATAGCTCTGGAGTTCGATCTGTACGGACAGTGTACGGACAGGTTACCAACAGGCGTGGCGCGCGCTCCCCGCCGGGGAGATCGCGTTCCGCGCACCAGATTGCGCATGGCGGCCCGCAGACTCTTGACGGCGCAAGAGTACGGACACTGTTCGGACAGGCTGTCCGTACGTGCGGCGCGGTGCTTCTGGCCTACGTGAGCGCCCCATCCAACGTACTGGGGGTCTGGTGGTCGCTGGTTCGAATCCAGTCGCCCCGACCATTTTCATTCACGCTGAAGCCCGAAATCGACGCACGATCCACTCCTGATGAGGATCGT
>JBEBJC010000408.1:0-7040 GCA_040080105.1 Myxococcota bacterium | reverse complement strand
GCCGCCGCCGCCCGGCTGCCCGACGCCCCGCCAGCCCTCGCCGACACGCTGCGCGAGCCCCACGGGCGGCGGGCCGGGGGGGCGGCGCTGTTGTCGGCGGCGGTCCCCGGGGCGGGTCAGCTGTACGCCGGCGCCCCGCGCGAGGCGGTAGCGGCGCTGGTGGTGGTCGGCGGGCTCGCGGCGGGCACCGTTGCGCTGGCCGAGCGAGAGTCGTGGACCGGGGCGGCGGTGGTCGGCACGCTCGGGGTCAGCTTCTGGCTCGGCAACGTGTACGGCGCGGCCGACGCGGCGGCGAGGCACAACCGGGTCGTGCGCGAGTCGGCGACGGCCGGGATCGGGGCGCTCGAGGCCCCGAGCGGCCCTATCGCTCCAGCTCCACGTTGATCGGGTTCGCGGTCGGCCCGGCGGCCCACAGGAACGCGATCGCCGGCACCACCAACACGATGCAGGTCGCGCCGATGACGATCGGGAGGACCTTCGCCTCGTTCGGGATCTTCATCACCCGGGTCTCGTAGCCTTCCTTGCCGACCCACACGTAGAACTGGTCCCACACGAAGTAGTTCGTGGTGAACGTCGCGTTCGGCAGCTTGCCCTGGCTCAGGGCCATCGCCGGCTTCGCGTTCGGGGTCGGGGGCGACTTCGACAGGTACACCTCCGCCCCGTCCGGGGCGCCGTACACCTGAATCGTGGCGGTACAGGCGCTGAGCGCCCACAAAGCGAACAACATCTGTCTCCTCCCGGAGGACGGTGAAATGTATGCCCCGCCCGCGAGGGTGTATCCCGGTCGGCTCAGCCGGTCTCGGCGAGCCACCGACGGAACGCAGGCAGCCGGTGCGGGGCGTCGAGCTCGAGGATCGCCTCGGTCGCGGCCAGCGCGGTCTGCTCGAGCGCGCGGTGGCGTTCCCACCCGGGCTCGCCGGGCCGGGTGTCGCGCGGCCCGTCGGGGACGTGGGGGTCGGTGACCGGGTGCACCTCCTCGTGCAGCACCTGCAGCAGCAGGTCGTCGTCGTCGCGGGCGAACGACACCGCCACCCGCCGCTCCCCGCCGACGGTCCCTCCCCGGGCGTGCCGGCCGAGCGCCGGCACGTCGAGCACCCGCAGCGGGGGTGGGTTGCCGGACCACAGGCGGCTGCGGAGCGGGCGGAGGCCCTCGGCGAGCCGCTCGACCCGCGCGGCGTCGGGGGGCTCGGCCCGAGTCTCGGGCAGCGCGCGGACCCGCGCCACCAACAGCTCGCACAGCGAACGTCCCGCGGCGTCGGCGAGCGGCTCCGGCGGGCTCGCGAGCGCGGCCTCCAGCTGGTGCCGGTCGCGGTGGAGCAACCCGAGCCCGTGCACCGCGAGCCGTCCGGGGGCGGCGAGGTACGCGGCGGTGAGCTCCGGGTCCGCGCCGAGCGCCGGGTCGTACAGGCTCGCCGCGTCGGGCCGCGCGTCGACCCGGGCGAGCGCCTGGTACAACACCACCGCGGCGGGCCACACCTCCGCCGCCACCGCCGAGGGGCCGACCGAGCTCCGGGCCGGCACCCAGCCGAGCGGCCCGCCGAGCACCGGGACACGCGCGGTCGCGAGCGTCCGCTCGTCGGTCGCGGTCCACACCACCAGGTCCTGCGGGCGGAACCGCGGGCCGATCAGCGCCACCGCCCGCCCCCCGGGGCCGAGCCGCAGCGGCGGCCGGCGGGGGAGGGCGGCGCCGAACCAGACCCGATCGGCGTCGAGCGTGGTCACCAGCGCCGCGTCGCCCGCCCGCGCGACGACGTTCGGGCCCTCGCCGCGGCCGATCGCGGTCACCCGGCCGTCGGCGCCGACGAGCTCGGCCAGCACCGCCGCGAGCCACCCGACCCGGGCCGTCGCGTCGACCGCGTGCTGGCCGTCGTCCGGCCCCAGGGCCTCGAGTCCGATCGCGACCAGGTCGATCGCCAGGCCCCACGGCAGCTCTCCCTCCGGCACCTCCGGGGTCCGCCCGCCGAGGATCGCCCGCGCGTGCTCCTCCGGCATCCACCGCTCCGGCCCGACCCGCAGCAGCGCGTCGATCAGCGCCTCGGTGCGGAGCAGCCCGCTGTCGAGCAGGCGGCGGACCGCGCCCTCGCGCAGACGGACCCACGGGTCGCGGATCGCGAGCCCGATCGGCACGGTCAGGTCGGGGCGGGGCGCACGGTCGCGGCCGGCTGCGAGCGCGCGATCGGCGGCGTCGGCGCGGGCGAGCAGCGCGTCGCGGTTCTCGGGGGTGAGGTACCGGACCACCCCGTCGATCGACGCGCGGTACACCGCGTCCACGTCGCGGCCCGAGCCGGTGAACCGGTCGCGGATCGCGCGCGCGACCGGGGCGTACGCGTCGAACAGGAACCGCACTCGGTCGCGGAAGTCGATCTCGCGCGAGGCGTCGAGGTGCTCGGCCTTGAACGACGCGTCGTACCAGCTCTTCCACCAGGTGGGGTGGTGAAACCGCGCCCCGTGCTCGGCCTCGACCTGGTCGATCGACTCGGCGCTCGCCGAGCCCGGGTACAGCCGGAACGGGTCGACCGACAGCCACCCGCGGGTGGTGGGCCGGGTCAGGAACAGCTCGTTCACGAACCCGAGCGTCTCCTCGCGCTCGGCCACCGTCTCGCCCGGGTGACCGACGATCACGTTCGCCGCCCAGTTCAGGCCGGCCCCTTCGGCGAGGCGCGCCAACCGCCGGACCGCGTCGAGGTACCGCCCCATCGCCGCCGGGCCGCCGCCGGTCTTGCCCATCCGCGTGAGCATCGACGGCGAGCCGCTCTCGAGCCCGATCCCGATCGCGAACCGCGCGCGCGCCAGCAGCTCCACGTCGTCGTCGTCGAGGTCGTCCGACCGGGTCAGCGTCCAGTACTGCCGCGGCGCGAGCCCGCGCGCGACGATCCCCTCGAGCACCGCCAGCCGCCACCGCCGCTGGAACCCGAACAGCGGGTCGGCGAGGTTCACCACCCAGCCCGACAGGTCGGTGAACGTGGCCAGCCGCGCCAGCTCGTCGACGGCCCGCTCCGGGGAGTACGCGCGCCACGAGTACCCGCTCTTCGCCCGCTCCATGCAGAAGTCGCAGTGGTACACGCAGCCGCGCGACAGGTACACCTGCAGCTTGCGCCCGAGCGACCGGGCGTGGGGCCAGTACCGGGCGAGCAGGTCCCACGCGTACGGGGGCAGCGCGTCGAGGTCCGCCACCACCGCCGGGCCGTACACCCGCTGGTCGAGGCGCCCCCCGCCGAGCAGTGTGCGCACGATCCCGAGCAGCAGCTCCTCCGCCTCCCCGACCAGCACCGCGTCGAACGGCAGGCCGTCGCCGGTGCAGTCGAACGGCCGCGCCGACGCGTGGTACCCGCCGGTCACCAGCGGCACCTCCGGGTACAGCGACCGCAGCCACGCGCCCAGCGCGATCGACCGCCGGTAGTCGAAGCTCGAGTAGGTCGCCACCCCGATCAGCAGCCACGGGCCGAGCTCGCGGATCGTCCGCTCGAGGCTCCGCCGGTCGCCGCCTTCGTAGCCCACGTCGAGGATTTGAACCCGCACGCCGGTGTGGGCGCGGAGGTACCCGCCGAGGGACACCAGGTGGGGCAGGCCGAAGTCCTGGTCGTCCCACTTCACGATCCCCGGCGACAACAGCAGCACGCCGGGGGTGTTCAACCCTTCCTCCGCACGTCGTGCGGGGATTGGGGCACGGGCCACGCGGCGGTCGGCTGCAGCGCAGCCCACAGCAGCGGCTCGGGGTGGGCGTGGTCGCCGAAGGTGGCGTGGGCGGACTCCTTGCACCCGCTCTGGCAGCTGCGCAGCTGCGCGCACCCGCGACACACCTCGGGCACCGCCGCCGCGAAGGTGGCGACGTACGGCGACGGCCAGATCTCGGCCCACTCCTGGGTCCGCAGGTTGCCGAGCACCCGGGACGACAGGTTGCAGCTCCGGACGTTGCCCTTGCCGTCGATCACCAGGTTCGGGCTGTCGGAGGTGGTGCTGCAGGTGCCGAACCGGACCCACGGGTACCGCTCGTACCGCACCAAGCACGGCGGCAGCGGCATCGCGGTGGCGGCCTCGATCCCCCACGCGCGCCCGAGCCGCTCGAGCGTGGCGAGGTCGCCCTCCAGCCCGTCGATCGCGGGCAGCAGCCGCTGGACGTGGTGAACCGCGCCGCCCGTCGGCGACATCCGGTTGTACGACAGCGACCGGATCCCGAGCGCCACACACAGCTCGAGCACGCCCTCGAGCTCGCCGGCGTTCTCGGACATCGCGACGTAGCAGCACTGGGTGGGCACGTGGTGGTCGGCGAGGGTGACCGCGGCGCGGACGGTGTCGTCGAAGCAGGTCGCCCCCTTCAGCCGGTCGTGCAGCTCGCGATCTCCCGCGAGCAGGGTCAGCTGGACCGACCGGACCCGCGCAGCGGCGAGCGCGGCGGCGACCTCGGGGGTGACGTGGCTCCCGTTGGTGATCAACACCACCGACGGCACGAGCGTCGCGGCGTGCGCGACGAGCTCGAGCGCGTCCTTGCGCAGCAGCGGCTCACCGCCGGTGAGGGTGAGGTGGGTGGCGCCGGACTGGGTCACCGCCTTGGTCATCAGCGCCTTCAGTCCGGCGGTCTCGAGCTGCCCCCGCACGTCGTACCCGGCCTGCGGGTCGCCGTCCGAGGCGGTCCACACGTTGTAGCAGTGGGCGCACCGGTGGTCGCAGCTCGGGGTGAGCTCGAAGTCGAGCCGCGGGACCCGCGCCCCGGAACCGTGCGCCGGAGCTCCGGCCACCGCGACCGACACCTACACCTGCCGCGGCCCGGACAGCCGCTCCACCACGTCGTTGGGGAGCCGTCCCGACGCGAGCACCCGGTCGCGCACCTGGTCGCGCAGCCCGAGCGCCCCGGTGCCGCCGCCGCTGGTCCCGCTCGTCCCGCTGGTCGCGCCGGTGTCCCCGGGCACACCGCTGTCGCCGGTCTCCTCGATCGAGGTGAGGCACGGTCCCACGCCGCTGCCACCGGTCTCGTACGGGGTGGTGGGCTCGAGGCACGGGCCCACGCCGCTGCCGCCGGTCTCGGAGTGGGTGGTGGGCGCGAGGCACGGGCCGACGGTGCCCGTCTCCTGGGTGGTCGTCAGGCACGGGCTCGTGCCCGAGTCCTTGTCCGAGCCGCCGGGGCCCACACACGACTGCGCGAGGCCGAGCAGCGCCACCAGGGACGTAGGGAGGGGCTTCACGTGGGGACTCCTGTCGACTACTCGGGGGTGGACAGCCGCCGCGCCACGTCCGCCGGCAGGCGTCCGGACGCGACCACCCGCGCGCGCACCGCGGCGGTGTCGGCCGCGGAGCCGCCGGCGCCCGTCCCGCCGGCACCGGTGTCGCCGGATCCGGTGTCGCCGACGCCGGTGTCGCCGACGCCGGTGTCGCCCGTCCCGCCGATGCCCGTGTCACCGGTCTCGGGCGGCGGCGGTGGGCTCAGGCAAGGACCGACCGTGGCGGTGTCGCTGTCGCGGGGGGAGGTGGTGAGGCACGGGCCGATCCCGGTGTCGCTCGTGTAGTCCCCGGTCTCTTTGGGGGAGAGGCTGAGGCACGGCCCCACACACGACTGGGCGAGGCCGAGCAGCGCGACGAGCGACGTGGGGATCTTCGGGTCCACCCGTACTCCAACGGACCCAGGGTACCCCGCGGGTGGGGCGTTCGCAGCACGAATCGCCGCGTCCCTGGGCCTCGGCGCTCCCTGACCCGTCGGGCGGGGTATGCTGCCGCCGATGGCGTCCCTCGTCCCCACGCTGGCCCGGCTCGTGGAGCAGGCCGATCAGGTGTACGCCGACGGCCGGCTTCCGGCCGCGCGTCGCGCATACGAAGATCTGGTTCAGCGCGCACAAGACAAGGTGGACCGCTCCACCGAGGTCGTGGCGCGCTCGATGCTCGCGGTGTGCTTGCTCCGGCTGCGCGAGGCCCACGGCGCGCGCGAGCAGCTGTCGGCGGCGGGCCGCCTCGTCGATCCCGAGCGCCTCGACGTGTACGCGCGGTACCGGATGGCGTTGATCCGCCTCGCGGTGGAGGAGGGCCCCCCCGACGCCGCCCGCGCCGAGGCGATCGAGTACCTGCGGTGGGCCGAGGACCACCGGCGCCCGCAAGAGACGTTGGACGCGTGTCTGGTGCTGGCGGCGGCGAGTGAGCCCGAAGAGCGGGTCGAGTGGCTGGACCGGGGGATCGCGCAGGTCGGGGACGGCCCGGTGCACCCGCTGGGGCGCGCGTGGACCGAGCTCGCGTCGGCGCTCGACCTGACCGGCCGGTCGGAGCGGGCGCTCGACGCGTACCAGCAGGCGGCGCGGTGGTTCGGCCACCACGGCCGGCCGCGCGACCAGCTGGCGGCGGGTTGGGCGGTGGGGGCGCTCGCGGTCCGGCTCGAGGAGTGGCCGCTCGCCCGCACCACGCTCGAACAGGTGGTGGGCGGCGCCGAGCGCCGGTCGGACTGCGACGACCTGATGGCGCTCGCGCTCGCCGACCTGGCGCAGGTGTACGAGGCGGCGGGCGACGTGGTCGACGCCCGGCACACCTTGATTCGGGCGATGCAGCGGGCACGCCAGGAGCAGCTCGACGCGGCCTGGCCGGACCGGTGGGCGGCGATGGTCGCCCACGCCCGGCGGCTCGAGCTCGAGGACTAGCTCAGTTCGCGCGGGCGGCCTTCACGTCGTCCGGGCTGCAGTAGCCGAACGCGTTGCCCCACGAGTTCCGCTCGAACGAGATCACCGCCGCGATCTGGAGGTCGTTGAGCTGCTCGCCCTGCGGCACCATCACGCTGTTGTACTTCTGGCCGTCGATGGTGATCTCGCCCGACAGGCCCTTCACCACCAGGCCCGCGTGGTTCTTGCAGTCGCCCATGAAGTCCTTCTGGCCGACGAGCGGGGGGAACGCGCCGGGGGTGCCCTTGCCCTCGGGGCCGTGGCACGTGGTGCAGGCCAGCCCACCGTCGCCGGTGGTGTACACCTTCTCGCCGAGCTTCATCAGGAACGCCTGCTTGTCGGCGTCGGACATCGCGGAGATGTCGGTGTCCTTGCTCACGCCGTCGGCGGGGGGCGCCGGCGGGGGCG
>JBEBJC010000407.1:0-7049 GCA_040080105.1 Myxococcota bacterium | reverse complement strand
GCGACCCGTAGGCGCCGAGCGCCGCCCCCACCGTGTTCACGAACAGCAACGCCGGCACCAGCTGTCGGCTGCTGGCGCCGAGCTGGCGCTGAGTGGCCTCCGACGCGAGCGGTAGCGTCGCTCCCATCGCGAGCGTGGGCGGGAGCAGCAGGATCGCGCACCCGACCGCGTACATCACCCGCAGGGGGACGCCGACCGACACCGCCATCCGCTGGGCCGCGTACACCGACTCGGTGATGTCGAGCCCGAGGATCAGCGCGACCAGCGTGTTGCCGAGCGCGAGGCCGAGCTCGACCGCCGCGAGCGCCCGCAGCGGGTCGGTCGACCGCGCCGCGAGCCGGCTCGCGACCGCCGCCCCGAGGCCGAGGCCGGCCATGAACACCAGCACCACCACCATCGCCGACAGCGTCTCGCTGCCGCCGAGGAAGATCTTCAGCGCGCGCTGCCAGATCACCTGGTTCACGATGCCGGCGACGCCGGACGCGACCAGCCCGATCAGCAGCGCCGCCCACACCGCCCGCGGGGCCGTGGTCAGAGCGGTGTCTCCACCGAGCTGCCGAACAGCTGCGACGCGCTGACCCAGGTCCCGACCTGGCCGTCGACCGACTTCCAGGTCTCCTCCCAGTCGACGAACCCGTCGAGGGTGGTGCCGTACGTCACCAGCTGGGCGCTCGCGGCGAACGCGTGGGTCGCCGACTCTTCCGCTTCGGGATCGGCGAGGTACACCCCGGACCACCCCATCACGAAGTGCCCACACTCCACGTCGGACCAGGTGCCGGTGCCGTCGAACACTTGGCCGTCGATCGCGACCTGGATCGCGCCCTGGAACAGCTGGGACGACAGCCAGGTGATCTCGAGCGTGTGCTCGCCGTTGCCCGGGGACGACTCCGCCGGGAACGCCTCGTTGTCGACGGCGTACTCCACCGGCTGGAAGAACACGTTCCACGCCACTCCTTCCAGCCGCGACTGGGGAGTGGGGCAGGTCTCGGCGCACGCGAACAGCGAAGCGAGGATCATGGCCCTGCCCCCTAACCGAGCGGTGGCGGGGAGGGTACGGAGGGGCGTGACCCGGGACGAGCTCGAAGCCCTCGCGCGCCAGTGCGGGTTCCACGAGGTGCGGTTCGCGGCGGTGCGACCGACCCCGCGGGCGGAGGCGCTCGACCGTTGGCTGATGCGGGGTCGGTGCGCGGACATGGGGTGGATCGCGCGCGGCCGCGACGTTCGGGCCGACCCGCGGGTCCGCGCGCCGTGGGCCCGGACCGCGGTGGCCCTCGGGGTCGCGCACCACCACCGCCCCCCGCCCGATCCGGGCGGCCGCACCGGCCGGGTGGCGCGGTACGCGTGGGGGCGCGACTACCACAACCTGGTGGGCAAGCGGCTGCGCCGGCTGCGGGATCACCTCGGGCAGCACGGCGTTCGGGCGTGGGGCGGCGTCGACACGGCCCCGATCCTCGAGCGCGCGTGGGCGGAGGCGGCGGGACTCGGGTTCACCGGCAAGAACACGGTGCAGATCCTCGCCGGCCGCACCTCGTGGCTGTTCCTGGGCGTGCTGTTCGTCGACGTCGAGGTCGCCCCGGATCGGCCGTCGGGCGACCACTGCAAGACCTGCACCCGGTGCCTGTCGGCGTGCCCGACCGGCGCGTTCGTGGGCCCGCGCGAGCTCGACGCCGGCGCGTGTATCTCGTACTGGACGATCGAGGCGCGCGGGCTACCGCCCCCCGAGCTGCGGGAGCGGTTCGGGCGGTGGGTGTTCGGGTGTGACGACTGCCAGGAGGTCTGCCCACACAACCACGGCCCCGACGACCCCGACGAGGACGACCTCCGCCCGCACCACGCGTGGCTCGATCTCGACTGGGTGGTCGCCGCGCCCGACGCCGCGCTGCTCGACGGGTTCACCGGCACCCCGCTGCGACGGCCGGGCGCGGCCGGGCTCAAGCGGAACGCGCTGTTGGCCCTGGGCAACCTGGGCGACGACCGGGCGCTCGACGGGATCACCCGCCACGCGACCACCCACCCCGCGGCGGTGGTGCGGGCGGCGGCGGCGTGGGCGACCGGCAGGCTCGGCGGGGCGCTGCCCCCGACCGACCCGGACCCGGCGGTCCGGGCGGAGATCGCGCGCTGGAGGGAATGACCCACCGCGGGGTGGGATTCCCCACAGCGTCAGTACTGCTCGAGCAGGTACCGCAACAGATCGGTGGTGGTCACGAGGCCCACCAGCTCATCGGTGTCGTTCACCACCGGCAGCGCGTGGAACCGGCCCTCGGCCAGGATCTGCACCGCGTCGCGGATGGTGTTCGTGCTCCGGAGCGTGACCGGGTACTTCTGCATCAGGTCCTCGATCTTCACGGTCGCGTCGAGCACCGCGTCGATCTCGCGGTCGTCCGCCTTGAACTGGTACGTGACCTTCAGCAGGTCGGTCGAGGTGACCAGGCCCGCCAGGTGCTTACCGCTCACGACCGGGACATGGTGGAACCCGCCGTCGCCCATCAGCTTGCGGACCTCGGACAGCGGCTGCCCGAGGTGGGCGGTCCGCACGTCGGTGGTCATCAGGTGGCTGATCGGTTCGTTCCGCTTCATGAGTGTCCTCCTGCCCCTGACCTGTGCACCGACCGTGCCAGACCGCGGGCTACGTGAGGGACGCTCGCACCGCTCCGTTGCCGGTGGCCGGCATCGCGACCAGCGGCTGCTCCCCACGCAGTACCGCCGACTCGCCGGTGAACCGGACCGACCCCTCGGCGCCCCAGGTGTTCGCCGCGACCAGCGCCGCCCGCTGGCCGCGCATCCGCCACGCCCAGTACACCCAGGTGTGCACGCCGAGGTCTTCGCTGTGGACCCAGTTGGTGGGGAACGCGAGCGCGTCGAGGCGAGCGCCGGTCATCCACCGCACGAACGCGTCGTCGTTGAGGTCCATGCAGATCCCGACCCCGAACCGCCCCGCGTCGGTGTCGAACGCGGCGTACCCGGTGTCGCCGGGAGTGGCCCAGTGCTCGTCGGCCTCGTACAGCAGGGTCTTGCGGTAGGTGAACCGGAGGTTCCCGGTCGGATCGATCACCAGCGCGCTGTTGAACAGCTGGTCGGCGTCGCGCTCGGGGAACCCGGCGACGAGCCAACACCCGTGATCCCGCGCGACGGCGGACAGCCCGCGGAACGTGGGGCCGTGCGCCTCCTCGGCGACCGCCTCCACCGCGGCGCGATCCGGGAACAGGTACCCGGTGGCCGCCATCTCCGGCAGCACCACCAGGTCCGAGCCCTCGGCCGCGCGCCCGGCCAGCCACGCGAGGGAGGCCAGCGCGCGCTCTTTGTCCCCCTTGGGGGCACGGAACTGGACGATCCCGACGTTCATCGGCGCCCCCGACCGCGCGGCGCGCGCTTCGCCACCGGTGGCGGGGTGACGCCCGCGAGCGCGCGCCCGGTGGGCGTGTCGGCCTGCGCGACCTGCTCGGGCGTGCCGGACGCCACCACCAACCCGCCGCCGCCCCCGCCCTCGGGACCGAGGTCGAGGATCCAGTCGGCCTGGCTCAACATCCCGAGGTGGTGCTCGATCGTGATCACGGTGTGCCCACTGTCCACCAGGCGGTGCAGCACGTCCACCAGGCGGGCCACGTCCGCCAGGTGGAGCCCGGTCGTGGGCTCGTCCAGCACGTACACCACGTGGCCCCGCCGCGACCCGAGCTCGGCCGCGAGCTTCACCCGCTGCGCCTCCCCCCCGGACAACGTGGTCGCGGGCTGTCCGAGGGTGAGGTAGCCGAGCCCCACGTCGACCAGCGCCCGCAGCTGGCGCGAGATCGCCCGGTGGTGGGTGAACAGGTCCACCGCCTCGTCGGCGCGCATCGCCAGCACGTCGGCGATCGACCGACCCTTCCACCGGACCTCGAGCGTGGCGGGGTCGTACCGCTTCCCGCCGCACGCGTCACAGGTCACCCACACGTCGGGCAAGAAGTGCATCTCGACCAACGTGGCGCCGCGGCCCTCACACATCGAGCACCGACCCTCGGCGGCGTTGTACGAGAACCGGCCCGGGCCCCAGCCGCGCTCGCGCGCGGTCGGAGTCTCGGCGTACAGCGCGCGCAGCGGGTCGAGCACCTTGGTGTAGGTCGCGGGCGTGCTGCGCGGGGTCCGCCCGATCGGGCTCTGGTCGACCACCACCACCCGATCGACGGTCTCGTGCGCGACCAGACCGCCGTGGGGCGCCGCGAACACCTCGAGCCCGGTGGTGGCTTGCAGCGCCGGCGCGAGCGTGTCCATCACCAGGGTCGACTTGCCCGACCCGCTCACCCCGGACACCGCGAGCCACACGCCGACCGGGAACGACACGTCCCCACACCGCAGGTTGTTCCCGCGGGGCTCCTTCAGCGTGAGCCAGCTGCGGGGGGCGCGGCGCGTGGCGCGCTCGGGCATCCGCTCGGCCCCGGACAGCCAGCGGCCGGTCACCGACGCCGGATCGCGCGCGAGCTCGGCCGGCGTGCCGCGCGCGATCACTTGGCCGCCGTGGATCCCCGCCCCCGGCCCGAGGTCGATCACGTAGTCGGCGCGGGAGATGGTCTCGGGGTCGTGCTCGACCAGCAGCACGGTGTTCCCGAGGTCGCGCAGCCCGAACAGCGTGCCCAGCAGGCGCTCGGTGTCGCGGGGATGGAGCCCGACCGTCGGCTCGTCGAGCACATAGGTGACCGCGCACAGCCCCGAGCCGAGCTGCGACGCGAGCCGGATCCGCTGGCCCTCGCCCCCCGACAGGGTCGACGCGGCGCGGTCGAGCGCGAGGTACCCGAGCCCCACGTCGCGCAGGAACGCGAGGCGGCCGCGCAGCTCGTGGATCGGCCGGTCGGCGATCGTCGCGGCCGCGCCCTCGAGCCCCCACGCCCCGACCACCTCGGCGCACGCGTCGACCGACATCGCCGACAGCTCGGCGATCGAGCGCCCGGCGATGGTCACCGCGAGCAGCTCGGGGCGGAGCCGCCCGCCGCCGCACCGCGGGCACTCCCGCTCCGACACCAACCACGACAGCCGGGCCTGCCAGCCGTCGAGCACCGCGAGCAGCCCGGCCCACGGCCGACGCTCCTCCACCGTCTGCACGGTGCGGCCCCAGTCCTTCGACCACCGCACCGCCACCGGCTCGTCGAGCCCCTCGAGCACCGCGCTGCGGATCGCCGGGGTCCACCCGGCCACCGGGTCGGTCGGGGTGTGGCCGTACTTGCCGAGCACGGCCTCGATCATCGACCGGTTCCGCGCCGAGCGGGCCAACACCGAGCCGACGCGTGGATCGATCGCGTCCCAGAACCCGTGGGACGGCTGCGGGAACAGGCGCTCGGGGACCACCGCCGCCGTCACCCCGACCCCGTCGCACCGGGTGCACGCCCCGAGGCGCGCGTTGAACGAGAAGTGGCGCGGGGTGAGCTCCCCTTCGAGCACCACGCCGTGCTCGGGGCACTCGGCCCGGGCCGACATCGCGACGGGCTCGCCGCCCGCGCGTGGGACGAACCGGAGCGCGCCGCCCCCGAGTCGGTAGGCCGACTCCACCGCCTCGACGACCCGCGCGAGCGCCGTCTTCTCCGGGGCGAACCGGTCGATCACGAGCTCGGTCCCCGCCCGCAACAGGTCGACGGCTCGTTCGTCCTCCAGCGGCACGTCGCCCACGAGGCGGGTCCACCCGTCGTGGATCAGCGAGCGGCGGCGGACCTCCGGATCGTCGGTCGGACGGAGCGCGGCCAGCAGCCAGCCCAGCCCCGGCGCCAGCGCCCGCAGCCGCACCGCGGCCTCCCCTGGGGGGAGCGCGGCGATCGGTCGGCGGCACCGAGGGCAGTGGAGCTGGCCGATCCGGGCGTACAGCAGGCGCAGCACGTCGTGGATCTCGGTGACCGTGGCCACGGTCGAGCGCGGGTTGTGCCCGCCCGAGCGCTGGTCGATCGCGATCGCCGGCTGGAGCCCCTCGATCCGATCCACCGGCGCCCGCTCGACCCGCCCGAGGAACCGCCGAGCGTAGGTCGACAGGCTCTCGACGTACTGGCGCTGGCCCTCGGCGAAGATCGTGTCGAACGCGAGCGAGGTCTTGCCGGAGCCGCTGACCCCCGTGATCACGGTCATCGCGTCGTGGGGGATGTCCACGTCGATCGACCGCAGGTTGTGCATCCGGGCGCCCCGCACCGAGAGCTGGGTCGGCTGCGCCACCGGCGGCGCGGGCCGGACGTACGCCGGAGGGACCGGCTCGGCCGCGGTCTTCCGCAGCTCGGGCAGCTCGGCCAACATCCGACCGGTCGGGGTGTCGAGCTTCGCGAGCTGCTCGGGCGTGCCGACCCCGATGATCCGGCCGCCGCCCGCGCCCCCCTCCGGACCGAGGTCGATCAGGTGGTCCGCGACCTTGATCAGGTCGAGGTGGTGCTCGACCACCACCACCGAGTTGCCGGCGTCGACCAGGCGCATGATCGCGGCGATCAGCGTGCGCACGTCGTCGAAGTGCAGCCCGGTGGTGGGCTCGTCGAGCAGGTACAACGTGCGGCCGGTCGCGGGCCGGTGCAGCTCCGACGCGAGCTTGATCCGCTGGGCCTCCCCCCCCGACAACGTGGTGGAGGGCTGGCCGAGCGGCACGTACCCGAGCCCCACGTCCACCAGCGTGCGCAGGATCCGGGCGATCTTCGGCACCGCCGAGAACAGCTCCAGCGCCTCGGCGATCGTCTGCTCGAGCACCTCGGTGACCGTGAGGCCCTTCCAGGTGATCTCGAGGGTCTCCGCGTTGAACCTGCGGCCGCCGCACACCTCGCACGGGACCTCGACCGGCGGCAGGAACTGCATCTCGACCAGCCGCACGCCTGCGCCTTCACAGTGCTCGCACCGCCCGCCGGCCACGTTGAACGAGAACCGACCCTTCTTGTACCCGCGGGCCCTGGACTCGGGCGTGGCCGCGAACAGGTCGCGGATCGGGTCGAACACCCCGGTGTAGGTCGCGGGGTTGCTGCGCGGCGTGCGCCCGATCGGCGTTTGATCGATCTCGACCAGCTTGTCGATCGCGTCGAGGCCGGTGACCGACCGGCAGCCGACCGGCCGGCGGTGTCGGCCGA
>JBEBJC010000406.1:0-7125 GCA_040080105.1 Myxococcota bacterium | reverse complement strand
CCCACCCCGGGCGCGCCGCCGCCGCCCGCCGGGCCCGGCTCGCGACCCACCCGATCGCACCCGCGGCCACCACGTCGGTGCCCGAGCCGCCGACCAACACCGCCGCGCCGGCCGACGCGGCGAGGAACGCGAGGTCGAGCGCGCGGTCCGACCACGCGGTCGGCGTCGCCTCGACCCGCTCGACCTCGTCGGCCGCCGGGTCCGGCGCGAGCCCGTGCGCGACCCGCTCGCCGACCTCGGCCAGCGCCACCTGGCGCCCGAGGTCGGTCTGCGCCGGCCCCACCCGCACCACCCGCGACCCGTCGACGTCGATCCACAGCGCGGTGGGGGACGCCATCAGCGTGGCGTCGACCCCGCGCGCGCCGAGCACCCGGGTCACCTCCGACTCGATCGTCGGCGCCGGCGCGCCCGCGCGGTGCAGCGCGGTCGCGTACGAGGTGGCGAACCGGAGCCACGACGAACGATCGGTAGTGGAGAGGGGCATGTCTTCGAGATAGGTTCGGAGAGGTGCGCCGTCCACCGAATCCTGTTCGGACGAGACGGGTATCTTCAGGCCAGAACCGCTGGGTATGCGGTTTGGGCGGCGTGTGCCGAACGCCGTTCGGCCGGGCGGGCGCCCGTCGGCGAACCCGAGCCAGGGAGGCGGATCGTGGACCTCGACGAGATCGACCGGCGGCTGGTGGCGGCGCTGCAGGCCGACGCGCGGGCGTCGAACAAGGAGCTCGCGGCGCGGGTAGGGCTCGCGCCGTCGACCACGCTCGAGCGGGTGCGGCGGCTGGTGACCACCGGGGTCGTGCGCGGGTTCCACGCCGACGTGGCGCCCGAGGCGCTGGGGATCGGGCTCGAAGCGATGGTGATGATCCAGCTGCAGGCCCACTCGCGCGCGCAGGTCGAGGCGTTCCACGCCCTGCTGCGCGGGCTGCCCGAGGCGGTCGCGACCTGGTACGTGGGCGGGGTCGACGACTTCATCGTACACGTCGCCGTGCGCGACACCCGCCACCTGCACGACCTGCTGATGGACCGGATCACGAGCCGCCCGGAGGTCGCGCGGGTGCGCACGGAGCTGGTGTTCGCGCACACCCGTCGGTGGGTGCGCTGACCCTCACAGGTTGCGCAGCACCCGGTCGCGCGGCGCCGCAGCGCGCGAGACGGCGAGGGCCTCGTCCCCGCCTCCCACGAGGCTGCTCGGGCCGAGCGCGTCCTCCAGGTCCCGGATCAGCGCCCGCAAGTAGGTCATCGAGGCGGCTCGGGCGAGGGACCGCCGCCAGTCCAGCGCGCGCAGCGCCTCCACGCCGTGGTCGCTCTCCTTGTAGGTGGTCCCGCATCCGGTCGGCGCGTCCCGAAACAGCCACTGGAGGTACCGCTTCGGGTGCCTGGTGGGCTCGGCTGACCTCCAGGCAGCGCCCTGTGGGCAGTGACGGACCTCGTGCTCGAGGTACGCCGGATCATCGGTCTCGAACCGCTCGGGGTCGTCACCCACCAGCCGGGGCGCGCGGTCGGCAGCGAGGCCGAGCGACGGAGGATCGGCGAAGAACCAGGCCTCGAGCATCGGGACCGCGAGGTGGAACGACACGCGCTCCCGCAGCTCGAGGGCCTTGGCGCCCGTCTTGTCGGGTTCGGCCCAGCCCCGCGCGAACGCCCGCACTCGGTCGACCACCACCGCGGCCTGATCGGCGTTCGCGAGCTCCAGATCGTCGACCACCACCGCCAGGTCGATTCGGTCGCGGCGGGCCTGCAGCTCGCTGATCACCGCGTCGAACAGGCGCTTTGCGTGGGTCCCGAGCGGCTGATCCGGCCGGAGCCGCGTCGACGTCAGGGCGTCGAACGGGACGAGCCGCCCGTTCGGCTCGAGGCGCCGAGGCACCGCCACGAACAGGTGGGACGGCCACAGGCGGCCGAGCGCCGGCGGGAGGCCCATCACCTCGGCGGTGCCGGTGCAGAACACCCCGACCCGCATCGGTCAACGCACCGAGTTCGGGGCGGCGAACTTGTTCTGGACGTAAAGCTCGCCGAGCTCGTTCAGCTCGAGCCAGTCCCGATCGTGCACCGCGGTCAGCCGTACGGGGAGGACGTCGTGGCCCTGCTCGAGCACGAAGAACCGGTCAGGCACCGCGCCGAACTCGTTCATGACCACCGGCGAGTGGGTCGTGAGCACCAGGTGGCTGTGGTCCTGCTCGGCGCGCTCCCGGAGGGCGGCGACCAGGGTGCGGATCGCGTGGGGATGAAGCTGGTTCTCGACCTCGTCGATCGCGATCACCCCGCCCGGCGGGCAGCCCGCGGCCGCCACGAGGTGCAGCAGGCCCACCAGCAGGCCGTCGGCGGCGCGGCTCAGCGGCAGGGCGTCGGCGGACCCTGGCGGGTAGAAGTACGCGGGCAGCGCGGCGCCGAGCGGCTCGCCGAACTCGAGTGTCTCGACCAGCCCCGGGAACGCGGCGCGCAGGTGGGTGAGCACCCACTCGTACCGGCGCTCGAACCGCACCTCCGCCGACTTCCAGTTGCGCAGGACGTGCACCAGGTTCTGCCCGCTGTCGGCCAGCCGGGTGTTGTCGTCGGCCGAGCTCCCCCCGCGGCGGATGGTGGTCAGGTCGTAGCTGCCGTACTTCCGGTACCCGCGCAGCAGCTGCACCAGCGGGTTCCACGCCGGGTCGCGGGTGCGCTCCCACGCTCCGCGGAACGCGGCGCGGGGTTCGGCGTCGCCGATGCGCTCCGCGCCGAGGTACCAGTCCGGAGACAGCGCTCCGCGCCGCACCAGGGTTCGATCACCCGCGGCGAGCCGCTCCTGCGGGAACTCCTGCAGGCCCGCGCCGCTGACGGCCAGCTGGACCTCCCAGGTCAGCGGCTCGCGGGCGACCGACAGCACCACTGCGCCGCTCGCCCCGAGCCGGCGCAGGCCGTCCACCCCGAGCTGGCGGGCGATCGCCGGCCCGGGCCCGACCTCGAACACGTCGCGCAGCACGGCGAGGAGGTCGAGCACGCTGGTCTTCCCCGCGCCGTTGGTGCCGGCGAGCAACGAAACCCCGGGCTCGAGCGTCCAGTTCACCGCGGTGAGCACCCGGAAGTCGGCGGCGCAGATCCGCACCGGCCCGGTGGGGGAGGGGACCGCGCGGTCCGGGAACAGGCGGCCGAACCACTCGCTGGTGGTTGGAGCGACGGTCGACTGGAGGCCTGCCCCGGCCCATTCCTGCGGGCCGCTGAAGCCCACACCCGACCCCGCGAGCACCCCGAGCGCGAACTTGACCACCCGTGGTTCGAGCCCCGTCGCTGCAGCTGCGGGAGCAAGCTCCACCCGTTTACCGAGTTGGCGGCGGAGCCAGTTCGCGAGCTTCTGCACCTGCTCCACCAGCGGGCTCGAGTCTCCCTGGGCCTCTCGAATGCCAGCGAGGGTGGGGCCAGCGGGGCCACTCCAGTCCACCAGCAGCCCCTGGCCGAGCAGGTCGTCCACCACCCACGGTCTCTGATCAAATCGTTGCCGCAGCGTGGGCAGCGGCGGCAGCTCGCCGGTTGCCTGCCACCGGTCGATGACCTCACGGAGTAGGTCGAGGCTCTCCTGTTCGACGGCCATCCCCGCTCCTCGCTGTTGCCTAACGCCAGCGTTCGTGATCGGCCCGAACCGCGGCGCGGCGCCACGGGCCCGCCTCACAGGAGACGCTCTCGTCGGGCGGCAGTGCATCCACGATGGCGGCGTCGCCGTTCCCTGCGGCAGCGACCTGCCCTCGCTCCTGCCACGCGGTGGGTGCGCTGACGCTCACCGGCGCCGGCGCGCGAGGACCAGCAGCGCCGCGAGCCCCGACAGCCCGGCCGCGGGGCCCGGCGAGCCGCTGTCGCAGCTGCAGCCGACGTACGGGGGCGTGTCCTCGCGGCCTGCAGGCTTCCTCGTGTCCCCCGTGTCCCCGGTCTCGGCGGGCGTCGGCTCGCCCGCGTCGCCCGTGTCCTGGGTGAGGGTGTCCTCCGGGGCGCCCGGGTCCTCCGGGTCCAGCGGGTCGGAGCCCTGCTCGAGCTCCACCCCGTCCGTCAGGCCGTCGCCGTCGGTGTCCGCCGCGGTCGGGTCGGTGCCGGCCAGCACCTCGTCGCCGTCCGGCACGCCGTCGTCGTCGGTGTCGGGTCGGGTCGGGTCGGTCTGCACCGCGACCTCGTTGCCGTCGGTGAGGTTGTCCCCGTCGGTGTCGATGCTGAGCGGATCGGTCCCCAGCAACCCCTCCTCGCCGTCCGGCAGGTTGTCCCCGTCCGTGTCGTCGTTCCACGGGTCGGTGCCCGCCAGCGCCTCCCCGCCGTCGGACAGGCCGTCGTCGTCCGAGTCGGGGTCCAGTGGATCGGTGCCGTCGGCGGCCTCCTCCCCGTCGGTGCGCGCGTCTCCGTCGGTGTCGTCGTCCAACGGATCGGTGCCGATCAGGGCTTCGTCGGGGTCCAGGATCCCGTCTGCGTCGGTGTCGCTCGAGAACGGGTCGGTGCCGAGCGCCGCCTCCTCGTCGTCGTACAGCCCGTCCAGGTCGTGGTCGCCCACCAGCTCGACCCCGTCGAGCAGCAGGTCGGTGGCCACCGGGTCGCTGCCGTAGTCACAGCCGAGCTGGGTCCACGGCAGCACTGGCGACGTGGTGGTGCCGTCGAGGTTCGTGGTGGGCTCGAACCGGAGCTCGGCGTCGGGGGTGGTCGGGGTGAACGGGCCGACGGTGTGGACCTCCCACGCCGACTGGCCGGGGTTCGCCGCGGGCAGCGCGAGGGTCGGGCCCGCCAGCTCGACGCCCTCCAGGGAGACGGTCCAGTACCCGGTGCTCTGGCCCACGTGCCGCACCAGCGACGCCTCGAACCGCACGAGGTACGGCACCCCCGGGACGAGGCCGGTGACCGTGGTCGAGATCACGTCGCGGTACTCGCCCAACACGCCGTGGGTGGTGGCGAGCCCGCGGGCGAACGTCCCGCCGTCGGGCGACGCGACCAGCAGCCCCGCGAGGCAGTCGATCGGCACCACCCCGGCCGCCAGGTCGGCGTTGTACGTGTCGTCGCCGAAGTCCCACAGGTCGGCCGCCAGCTCGTTCGGGACCGACGGGGGCAGCGGGCCGTCGAGCGACGGGTTGGGCACGACCTGGGCAAAGGCCACGGGGAACAGCCACATCGGACACCTCCTGCCGTCAGCATCACCAGCGGCCCGCGGCCCCGTTGTCGCAGGTGTGTCGCAGGCTCGATCGGCCAGCGGCTCGGCGCCGCGCTAAGGGGTGGTCCCATGATCCGGCTCGACGACCTGACGGTCGCGCCCGGCGGCAACGAGCTCGTCCGCGGCGCCACCTTCCACCTCCGCCCCGGCGACCACGTCGGCCTCATCGGTCGCAACGGGACCGGGAAGACCACCATCCTGCGCACCATCGTGGGCGAGCTGTCGCCCGACCACGGTCGGGTCGAGGTGCGCCCGCAGATCCGCCTCGGGTGGCTGCCGCAACAGGCGGTGTCCGGCTCGTCGCTGCCGGTGTGGGACGAGGTGCGGTCGAGGATGACCCGGATCAACGCGCTCCGGTCCGAGCTCGAGGCGGCCCAGCGGGCGGTCGAGGCCGACCCGAACGCCGCCGAGCGTCTGGCGCGCGCGACCGAGCGGTTCCGCCTCGAAGGTGGGTTCTCGGCCGACGAGCGCATCGGGGAGGTCCTGCACGGGCTCGGGTTCGCCCCGGCCGACTGGCGGCGGACCTGCGACACGTTCTCCGGCGGGTGGCAGATGCGGATCGCGCTCGCGCGGCTGCTGCTGTCCGAGCCCGACGTGGCGCTGCTCGACGAGCCCACCAACCACCTCGACCTCGAGGCCCGCTCGTTCCTCGCGCGGTTCCTCGCCGAGGCGCCGTGGGCGTTCGTGCTGGTGAGCCACGACCGGTGGCTGCTCGACCGGTGCGTGAACCGGATCGCCGAGATCCGGAACAGCCGGCTGCACACGTACGTCGGGAACTTCTCGGCGTTCCTGGTCGAGCGCGAGTCGCGGGCGCTCGCGGAGGAGCGCGCGTACGACCAGCAGCAGAAGCAGGTCGCGCACCTCCAGTCGTTCGTCGACCGGTTCGGGGCGAAGGCGACCAAGGCCGCGGCCGCGAAGTCGAAGCAGAAGGCGCTCGACCGGATCGAGCGGGTCGACGCCCCCGAAGGGGAGAACAAGAAGAGCGCGCGGATCCGGTTCCCGCCCGCGCCGGCGGGCGCGATGGAGGCGGTGGGCCTGGTGGACGCGAGCGTGGGGTGGGACGCGGAGCACGTGGTGCTCGAGCACGTCACCTTGCCGCTCGACCGCGGGACCCGGGTGGTGTTGCTCGGGCCGAACGGGTGCGGCAAGTCGACGATCCTGCAGACCCTCGCGGGGCGGCTGCCGACCCTCGCCGGCCGGCGGCGGATCGGCGACCGCGTTCGGATCGGCGCGTTCGACCAGGACCTGGCCCAGGCGCTGCCGAAGGACGTGTCGGCGCTCGACCACCTGACCACCGAGTGCCCGACGGTGTTGCCGCAGCAGATCCGCACGGTGCTGGGCGCGCTCGGCCTGCCCGGCGCGCTCGCGCTGCGGCCGATCGGGGAGCTGTCGGGGGGCGAGAAGGCGCGGGTGGCGCTGGCGCTGCTGGTGGTCCGCCCGTGCAACGTGCTGCTGCTCGACGAGCCCACCAACCACCTCGACGCGGAGACGGTCGACGTGTTGGTCGGCGCGCTGCAGGAGTTCGACGGGGCGCTGCTGCTGGTGTCCCACGACCGGTTCGTGGTCGAGCGGGTCGCGACCCACGCCGCGCGGATCCGGGACGGCAAGCTCGAGCTGCGCGAGGGGATCCGCCCGGAGGACTTCGAGCGCGACCCGCCGGCCGGCGGCGGGGCGGGCGGGGTGACGGTGCAGGCCGCCGGCCACGCCGACCGCAAGAAGCGTCAGCGCGAGCTCGAGCGGGGCAAGCGCCGGCTCGGTGAGATCGAGGTCGCGATCCCGCGCGCGGAGGCGGCGGTGGCCCGGGTCGACCAGGCGCTGATCGACGCGGCCACCGACCACGCGAAGGTGATGGCGCTCGCGCGCGACCGCGACGCGGCCCAAGCGGTGGTCGACGGGCTGTACGCGGAGTGGGAGCAGCTCGAGCAGCTGCTCGCGGAGGGGTAGCTCGGGCGAGAGCGTCCCCCCCTCACCCCGAC
>JBEBJC010000405.1:0-7147 GCA_040080105.1 Myxococcota bacterium | reverse complement strand
GGTCGACGAGCCGCAGCAGGACGAGATGGTCGAGGAGATCAAGGAGCTGCAGCAGGAGGTGAAGGACGAGGTCAAGTCCGACATCAAGCCGGCGGGCGCGGAAGGCGGCGTCGAGGGCGGCGTCGAGGGCGGCGTGGTCGGTGGTGTCGCGGGCGGCGTGGTCGGCGGCGTGCTCGGCGGGCAGCTGTCCGGGGTGAAGGTGTTCCACCACTCCGAGCTCGAGGTGAAGAAGCGGATCCAGCCGGAGTACCCAGAGGCGGCCCGCGCGTTGAACCTCGGCGACCAGAAGTGCGTGGTGAAGGTGTTCATCGACGAGGAGGGCGTCCCCTACGACGCGATCGTCGACGGCTGCCCGAAGGTGTTCCACGACACGGCGAAGGAAGCGATCCTGAAGTGGCGCTGGTACCCGCCCAAAGACGGGAAGAGCAAGGTCAAGGCGCAGACCCAGATCGCGATCATCTACCGGTTGACCGGCTGATCCGTTACCGTTCGAACCGCACCATTCGGAATTGTGAAACCATAAGTCCACGGACCCGGTCCTGGGCATTTTTTCACGACGCGCCCCGCGTTGGGCGCGTAGGATGCTCGCGGTCCACGACCGCTGTTCCAACTCTCGGGTTCGAGCCCCGGTGATCTGTAAACCATGTCGTTCGGCGGGATGCCGCCGCTTGCAGTCCGGGACGCCCGGAGTCGAGGGGTATGAGTCATGTTGCTGATGCTGATCGAGGTTCTGGCACGAGCGGAAGAAGAGGCGGCGCCGGGGTTCACCCTGTCCGAGATCTGGCAGCACTCCGGAGCGCTCGCCCGCTTCGTGATCGTGATGTTGGTCCTCATGCTGGTGGCCACCATCTTCGTCACGCTCGAGCGGCTGTTGGCGTTCTCGCGCGGCCGCAAGCAGTCGGTCCGCCTGCGGAACGAGATCATCGCCCCGCTGCAGCAGGGTGACGTGGCCGCCGCGCTGCGGATCGCCCAGGACGAGCAGTTCAAGGCCGGCTACCTGACCAGCATCCTCCGCGCCGGGCTGCGCGAGCTCGAGGACAACGGCCACGAGAAGTTCACCCTCGACGCCGCGAAGCGTGCGGTCGCGAAGGCGCACGCCGAAGAGCTGGCGAAGCTGCAGAAGGGCATGCCGGTGCTCGCGACCGTCGCGTCGACCGCTCCGTTCGTGGGTCTGTTCGGCACCACCTTCGGCGTCATCAACGCGTTCCAGGGCATGTCCGAGTCGGGCGCGGGCCTCACCGCGATCTCGGCCGGTATCTCCGAGGCGCTCATCACCACCGGCGTCGGCATCGGCGTGGCGGTCGTGGGCGTGTGGCTGTTCAACTACTTCAACCACCGCATCGCGAAGGTTTCCGACGAGCTGAACAGCTCCGAAGCCGACTTCGTCCAGTGGGCCGCGAAGCTCATCCAGGGCCAGATGCGGGGAGCGGCGAAGTAGATGGGCGCTCAGCTCGGCGCCAAGAAAGGCCCGATGGCGGAGATCAACGTGACGCCGCTGATCGACGTCGTGTTGGTGCTGCTCGTGGTGTTCATGGTGATCACGCCGATGTTGTCCGCGGGGCTGCCGGTGGACCTGCCGATGGCCACCCAGACCGAGACCCTCAACGAAGACCAGCAGATCGTGATCTCGGTCACGGCCAAGGGCGAGGTCGCGGTCGACCAGGAGATCCTGGACACCGAACTCGAGGAGGGGGAGACCGAAGACACGCGCAAGGCGCGCGTCCGCAGCGCCCTGATCGAACAGATCAACGTGCAGTACCAGATCAACCCCGAGCGCACCATCCTGGTGAAGGCCGACTCCACCATGGAGTACGGCAAGGTGCGCGAGGTGCTCGACATGTTGGCCGAGAACCGGTTCACTGCGGTGTTCATCGCGGCCGGCAAGGAGAAGTAGGCGATGGGCGCCCAACTCGGTTCGTCCGGTCAGATGAGCGACATCAACATGACGCCGCTGATCGACATCGTGCTGGTGGTGTTGATCATCATGATGGTCAACATCCCGATTCAGATCGAAGCGCTCGGCCTGAAGCTGCCGGGGTTGAACCCCCCGCCGACCACCGACCTGCCTCCCCCCGATCAGCTGGTCATCTCCGTGTACAAGCCCGAGAAGGAGGGCGACGCCCCCAAGATCGCGCTGAACCGGAAGATCATGGGCCAGCAGGAGATGGAGATCGAGATCACCCGCCGCCTCAAGCCGATGGCGAACAAGAACGTGTTCGTCGACGCCGACAAGGTGGTGCCGTACGGTCTCGTGGTCGACATGGTCGACCTGTCGCGCAAGTGCGGCGCGGTGAACGTCGGCCTCGCGAAGATGAAGGAAGAGGGGCCGCTGCCGGCTACCTCGGTCAGCGTCGGCGCCGGTATGCCTCGGGGCGTGATCCTGGGCTCACCGCGGGTCGTCGGCGCGATCACCGAGGCGAAGGCGTACGAGTCGATCGCCCCGCTCGAGGGCAGCCTGACCCAGTGTTACCTCCAGCGCCTGGCCGTCCGGCCGGATCTGACGGGTACGTTGGTGATCAAGGCCGAGGTCGGCCCGTCCGGCGAGCTGCTGAGTGAGCCGTCGATCGAGACCGACGAGGTCGGCGACGCGGATCTGGCGACCTGCGTGACCGGCCTCCTGCCGAACCTCCGGTTCGGACCGCTGAAGGCCGTGGGTGACTTCACGACCGCCGGCATCCGCTACTCGGTGCTGTTCAGCCCAGGTTAGTCGGGGGGCGATGGAACCCGTCGCCCCACTCGCCCCCTGGCTCGAGCCGCGCTTGTCGCGGCTCGACGCGTTTCTGACCTCCGCCCTCGCCGACGCGTGGCCGCCCCGGTTCGCCGAGGCGGTGGCGTACCCGGTGTTCGGAGGCGGCAAGCGGGTGCGGCCCGCGCTGGTGTTCGCCGCGTTCGAGGCCGTGGCCGGCGCGGTCGATCCGGAGCCGGCGATCGCCGCGGCCGCCGCGGTCGAGCTCGTACACACCTACAGCCTCGTGCACGACGACCTGCCGTGTATGGACGACGACGACACCCGCCGCGGGCGGCCCACCGTGCACAAGCGGTACGGCGACGGGCCGGCGGTGTTGGTCGGCGACGCCCTGCTGACCGAGGCGTTCGCCGCGCTCGCCCGGAGCCCGGTGGCGGCCGAGCTGCGGATCGAGATGGTGCGGGCGCTGGCCGACGCCGCGGGTCACCGGGGGATGGTCGGCGGCCAGGCGGCCGACGTGGGGCTCGGCGGCCCGGTGGTCGAGCTCGACGCCCTCCGACGGCTACACGCGGGCAAGACCGGCGCGCTGATCACCGCGGCGGCGGTGTTGGGTGGCCTCACCGCCGGCGCCGCGCCCGAGGCCCTCGGGGCGCTCGAGCGGTACGGCCGCGCGATCGGGCTCGCGTTCCAGCTCGCCGACGACGTGCTCGACGCCGACCAGGACAGCGGGGACGACGGTCCGCCGTCGTTCGTGCGCCTGCTCGGGGTCGACGCGACCCGCGCCGAGGCCGTCGCGCTGATGGAGCAGGCCTCGTCCGAGGTCCGCAGCCTGCGCCGACCCGATGTGCTGCTGGCGATCGCGCGGTTCGTGGTCGATCGCGACCACTGATGGGCAAGCTCGTCCGCCTCGATCGGCTGCTGGTCGACCGCGGGCTCGCCCCGTCCCGCCAGCGCGCGCGCGAGCTGATCGAGGCCGGCGAGGTGTCGGTCGACGGCGTGCCGGTCACCCGGGTCGCGAGCCAGGTCGACCCCGACCGGAGCGTCCGCCTGCGCGAGCCCGAGGTGCCGTGGGTCGGGCGCGGGGCGCGCAAGCTCGACGGAGTGCTCGGACCGCTCGGGGTCGAGCCCGCCGGCCGGGTGTGCGCCGATCTGGGCGCTTCGACCGGCGGGTTCACCGAGGTGCTGCTCCGCCGTGGGGCTGCGCGGGTCTACGCGATCGACGTGGGCAAGAACCAGCTGCACGAGCGGGTCGCCTCCGACCCGCGGGTGGTGGTGATGGACGAGGTCAACGCGCGGCACCTCGAGTCCCTGCCCGAGCCCGTCGCGCTGGTGGTCGCAGATCTCGCGTTCATCTCGCTCACCAAGATCTTGCCCGCGATCGCCCGGATCTGCGGCCCCGGTGCCGAGGTGGTCGCGTTGGTCAAGCCCCAGTTCGAGGTCGGGCCGGATCGGGTCGGCCCGGGCGGGGTCGTGCGCGACGAGGCCGCGCGGGCGAGCGCGATCGAGGCCGTCACCTCGGCGGCGACCGCGCTCGGGTTCACCCGGCGGGGCGGCCTCGACTCCCCGGTGGCCGGCGCCCGCGCAGGGAACGTGGAGCACTTCCTGCATCTCACCTGGCCGGACTGAGCGCATCGCCACTGCGGCTGGTACACTGTCGTACCCCTCGCAGGAGGGCGTTCGTGGAGGAGCTCCCATGCGGTTCGCCGTCGCTGCCGTCTGCCTGGCCTGGGTCCCCGGTTGCACGTACATCACGAGCCGGGAGCTCGAGGACAAGTGGAAGTCGCTCGACGAGGACCACGACCGGTCCACGTTCGACGAAGACTGCGACGACGAGGACCCCGATCGGAGCCCCGCGTTCGACGAGGTCCCGTACGACGGGATCGACAACGACTGCGGGGAGAACGGCGACGCGGTGGATCTCGACGGCGACGGCTACCCCGGGATCACCGCGGAGGACTACGCCGCGCTCGAGCCGCGCGAGGACTACCCCCCGGAGCTGGTGGGCAAGGCGCTGGACTGCATCGACGACCCGGCGCGGATGCCTGCCGCGGCCGACATCTACCCGGGCAACGGCAGCGACGTCCCGTACGACGGCCTCGACTCGAACTGTGACCGGTCGAACGACTTCGACAACGACGGCGACGGGTACGTCCCGGCCCTGTACGCGGCGGCGTTCGACTCGTACGTCACCGCGTGGGGCTACGAGGGCCAGCTCGGGCTGTGGGCGCCGAGCGGGCTCGCCGAGCCGCTGCCGGGGGACTGCGACGACCGCGACCCGGCCACTCACCCGGACCCCGGCGTCCCCGACGCGTGGTACGACGGCGTGGACCTCGACTGCGACGGCGCCAACGACTTCGACCGCGACGGCGACGGGTACATGCCGCCCGCCGTCCCCGCCGGTGACACCGAGGGCCTGTACAACGCGTTCGTGAGCAAGTACCTGACCACCCCGCCCGAGCTGCCGCCGGACGTGACGCTCCCCGACGGCACCGTGTTGACCGCGTTCTCGGACTGCCTCGACCAGGTGAACCCCGACATCGTGCCGGCCGGCGAGACCGACCCGGTCGACCCGGCGCAGGTGTACCCGCGCGCCGGCAGCGGGGCGGACGAGTGGTACGACGGGGTGGACACGAACTGCTGGGCCGACAACGACTTCGACCAAGACGGCGACGCGTTCTATCCGTCGGTGGTCGACCTCGGCGGCGGCGAGTTGCTCGACGGTGAGGCGCTGTACGAGGACTACGTCGCCGACTGGGGGTACACCGATCGGGAGCAGGACTGGGCGATCGCGGCGGGCGTGTTCCAGCCGGGCCCCGGCGACTGCGTCGACACCGACCCCCTCACCTACCCCGCCGCGCTCGAGACGATCGGCGACGGGGTGGACCAGGACTGTGACGGCAGCGCCGACGCCGCGAGCTTCTCGTTCGCCGACTGGGCCTGGACCCGCCCGAGCGCCGCGCGGATCGTGCGGCTCGGCGACACCTACGTGTGGGCGCTCACCGCCGCGGTGGCCGAGAGCGCCGGGAACGAGGTGCTGGAGGTCGGGTACGCGATGTCGGTGCGGCTGGAGGACGCGGCGACCGGCGCGGTCCCGGCTTCGGCGCAGTTCAAGGGCGCCAGCCCCGAACAGCCGGTCGGCGACGCGCTCGACCTCACGCCGTTCGTGGTGCAGTCCGACGTGACCAACGACGGGCTGGACGACCCGTCCGCGTGGGTCTCGACCACCGTGACGGTCGACTCGAACGGCTTCACCTACCTGCGGGGGTGGCGGCTGTACGAGCACTCGGGCGCCGGGACGCTCGGGATCACCACCAACGTCTCGAACTACACGCTGACCGCGTACGACGCGACCTCGATCGAGGTCGCGGTGAACAACGCGGGCGAGCCGTACCTCCTCGCGTGCACCGACGACCTGATCCACGCGATCCAGGGCATCGCGCAGCAGCCCTCCGAGCCGGAGCTCGAGGACCCCACCGAGGACGCCGGGGGCGTGTGCATGATGAACACCCCGCCCTACGCGCTCGGCGCCGACGAGGTGGTCGAGTTCACCCGTTGCAACGCCACGAAGTGCCAGGAGTTCCAGCTGGTGCGCAGCGCCGCCGACCTGGTCGTGACCCCCGGCGGCCTCACCGGGGAGTCGTGGACCCGGGCCAACAGCCACGGACCGCTCCAGATCCTGCAGGACACCGACTCCACCGTGGTGCGCGACACCACCCTCGGCACCGAGACGCTGGTGTTCCCCGGCGAGGTGGTGGTGTCGGCCGACGCGATGATGCGCGGCCTCGAGCTGTTCGTGGTCGCGGTGATCGACGACCCGGTCGACGGCGAGCAGGTCCGGCTCCGGTACGGGGTGCCGCCCACGTTCACCGATCTGCCGCTCCCGTTCGCCCACCCGACGCTGCCCGACGTGGTCCCGGCCGAGGTCGCGCTGCACGTCGACGACGACCGCGTGCTGGTGGTGGTCACCGCGCGGGACCCGGGCGGCGCCCCCGGCGCAGACGCGGTGGGCTGGATGTTCGTCGGCGCCCCGTGACCGGTCCGCTCGGCCGGACGGTCTGGCAAACGGGCCATCCGAGTTGGGACCGCGTTCCCCAGGGGCGCGACCCCGCCCGGTAGCCCAGGTCCACCTTCCGGTTCCGACGGGCGACGGCCCGCTTCGACACCGATGGATACCGGATCGACACCGGTCTGAGGGGCGGAGACGCCGCCGGCTGAAACCGCGGCCCGACGACCGGGGTCGCGCGGCGCTCTGCGCGGTGTCAGGTAACCGAGGCGGTACGTACCGCCCGTACAGCCCCGCTGGGGGCAGGCCGAGAGGCTGCCCATCCATCGGAGACTCCATGCGCATCCGTTCGTCGGTAGCGATCGCTGCCTGCCTGTGCCTCGGCTCGTTCGAGGCGTCCCGCTCCCCCGCTGCCCGCCCGCTCGCGGGCGCCGACTCGACCGCGAGCTCGCTCCCCG
>JBEBJC010000404.1:0-7167 GCA_040080105.1 Myxococcota bacterium | reverse complement strand
GGCTCTAACCGGCCCCCTCTCCCCTCTGGGGAGAGGGTCGGGGTGAGGGGCCTGCGGAGTTCCCGCACAGTTCTCACCGATCCCCCTCCTCCCCTCTGGGGAGAGGGTCGGGGTGAGGGGCCTGCGCCCGGCTCGGCCTCCTCCTCCGCCTACCGAACGGTCTTCTCTCGCACGTAGAGGAAGTACTGGGCGGTGACCCCGGCCGTGCCACACCGCTTCACGCCGTTCCCCTCGCCCCAGTCGGTCCCGTCGCTCGGGTTGCCGTTCATCCCGCCGTCGTCGAAGTCGACCACGAAGTCGTCCGGCTCGTTGCAGTCGTCCTCACCCTCGAAGAACCCGAAGTCCCACTCGTCGCCGCGGTCTCGCCAGTCGCCGTTCATGTTGTTCCGGCGCTCGGTCGGGATGGTGTTGCAGCACCCCGCGTTCTCTTCGAAGCACACGTCCCGGTCGTTCGGCGACGCGATGAACTCGTCGTACCAGACGCTCTGGTAGAACGACAGGTCGACGGTCTTCACGCCGGCGATGTTGCACACGAACCGGATGTCCGAGTCCAGGCCCATCTGCTCTTCCATCCCGTCCCACACCTTCGGGGCGAGGTTGCCGGGGCTCAGCGTGAGCAGGTTCGGGTCCTTCACCGAGGTCCCGGCGTCGATCAACGGCCCCTTCGAGCTCGCGACCATCGTCCAGCCGCCGTTGTCGGTGGTCATGTCGCAGTACACCTGCTCCTGCACCACACCCTTGTCGATCGTGTACACGCCGTCGGCGGCGAGTGGATCGTTGTTCTTCAGCTTCAGGCAGGTGTCGCACAGGTCGAGGGCGTCACAGTCCTCGTCGATCCCGTTCTCGCAGTACTCGGGCGCCTGCGGGTTGATCTCGGCGAGGGTGTCGTCGCAGTCGGTGTCGGTGCGCGACAGCCCCTCGGGCTGGACACACGACACGGCCGCCGGCCCGCCCGACCCGAACCCGTCGCCGTCTGCGTCGGTGTACCACGGTCGATCGATGTTCACGAACGGATCGGTGTCGTCGCAGTCGAGGTTGTTGTCGGTGTACCCGGCGGACAACGTGCAGCCGTACTCCACCGCGAGCGGGTCGCCGTACTTGTCACCGTCGGTGTCGGCGTAGAACTTCAGCTGGCCGACGAGCTCGTTCTTGTCGTCGCAGTCGTCGGCGTTCTCCGAGAACCCCCACTGCAGCGTGCACATGCCCTGCGGGTGATCGGGGTCGCCCTTCCCGTCGTGGTCGAAGTCCCGGAAGAACTCGCTGTACGAGGTGGGATCGACCGTGTCGTCGGCGTCGCCGTCGAGGCCGTCGCAGTCCTCGTCGCCGGCGGTGCACACCTCCTGGGCGTCGGGGCTCACCGCCGGGTCTTCGTCGTCGCAGTCGTCGGCGTTGCGGACCCAGGTGTCGTCGGGCTTCTCGCACGCGAGCATCGACGGGAACAGCGCGCCGAACCCGTCGCCGTCGCCGTCGCCGTAGAACGTCACCAGGTCGAGGCCTTCGTCGATCGTACCGTCGCAGTTGTTGTCCACCCCGTCGCATGCTTCGTCGACGTTCGGGTGGATCGCGGGATCCGCGTCGTCGCAGTCGAGCGGGGACTTCACCTGGCCCTGCGACAGCTCGCAGACCGTGTCGATGAGCTCCCCGCCGAAGCCGTCGCCGTCGAGGTCCTCGAACACCTCGAACTTGTCGGCTTCGAGGCACGGGTTCGAGCCACCCGAGCAGGCGGCGAGGAACAGCGCGGCGGGTACGAGTCTCATCGGGAGCGCCTCCTGACTTCTTCGGCGGGTCCCGCCGAGCGATCGATCCGGGGGGCTGCCGCCCCTCGTCGGTAGTATTGCCCCCGACCGCCGGTGGCTGTCACTACTTCGCGGGCCGTACTGTACCCGATTCGCCGGGCCGCCGACTACGGCACCGGCATGTGCGGCTCCCACTTGCCCGGGACCCCGATCTGCACTTCGTACACGGCGCCGGAGAAGTCGAGCACGTACAGCGCGTCGTGATCCCAACCACCGACCTCCGGATAGCCGAAGTTCATCGCCGGGATGAAGTTGATGCCGGACAGGCGGACCACCTCTTCGACCTGGCCATCGTCGGCGCGCACCCGCCACACCACGCCGTTCATCTCGATCACGTACAGGTTGCCGCACGCGTCGACCGCCATCCCGTCGAGGATCCCGAACCCGATCGACACCGGGATCTGCGCGCCGACCTGCGAGGGCCCGGGGTTCCCGTCGTCGTCGAAGTCCAGGTAGTGCACCTGGCCGAGCTCCTCGTCGAAGTACAGCCGACGGAAGTCGGGCGAGAACACGATCCCGTCGAACGAGTTTCCGGGGAGGTCGGCGATCACCTCGATCGCGGCCGTGTCCGGATCGACCTGGAGGATCTGCCCGCTGGTGGCGACGTACACCTTGCCGTCGACCCCGATGGCCACGCCGTTCGGGTTCGACAAGCCGCCGGCGAGGACCTGCTGCGCCCCGGTGGCGGGGTCGAGCAACATCAGGTCACCGGTCTCGACCGCCGCGACGACCAGCCGACCATCGGGCAGGAACCGGGTGCCCCGCCCCGACCACGGGAGGGGCACCAGCAGCTCTGCCGGGCCGCCGAACGGGGTGCGCTTCAGCCCCCCGCTGACCGAGATCATGTAGCCGTCGGCCGAGAACGTGAAGTCCTCAGCCGAGGGCGCCCAGGTGTACTTCACGTGCTCCGCGGGGACGGGCAGCAGCGCGGCGCAGTCCACCGGCTGGTCCCACGGGTCGGTCCCGCTCGACCCGGTCTCACCGGTCGGCGGGTCGGTCGGATCGGTCGGATCGGTCGGATCGGTCGGCGGGGTGTCGGTGTCGACCGTGCCGTCGGTGTCGGAGGAGGGGGTGGGGTCGCCCGGGGGCTTGCCCTCCGGCGTACACGCGGCCCACCCGAACGCCAGCACGAACCACCGCATGTCTTCCTCCCCGAGCCGGTCGACGGTGTACCCCGACAGAATCCCATCCGCCATCAGTCGTGGAGGATCCGCCCTTCCATCCCACCGGCTACGGTCCACCACTCGCCGGTCAGGTGGCGGGCGGCGACCGGGCTGCTCGCGAACACCACCGCGCTCGCCACGTCGGACGGGTCGGCGATCCGGCGCAGCGCCATCGTGCGGGTGACCCGGGCCACGACCGCGGGGTCGAGCCGCTCCGCCACCGTGGGGGTCGCGGTCCAGCCGGGGCGCACGCCGTTGACCCGGCCGGCGGGATCGATGGCGACGATCTCGTTCTTCAGCGACGCTGCGAGCCCGTGTAGCGCGCTCTTCGCCGCCGCGTACCCTGCGTGGTCGGCCTCGCCGAACGCCCCTGCGGTCGAACCCACGAACACGAGCGACGCGCCGCCGGGGGCCGGGCCGACGCTGCGCAGGTGGCGCAGGAACGCCCGGGCGGTCCACAGGGCGGTCCACAGGTTGTCGTCGACCGCGCGTCGGAGCACGTCCACCGGCGTCCGATCCAGCGGCAGATCGTCGGGCGGCCACCACCCCGCGACCGCCACCGCCGCGTCGAGCCTCCCCACCGCCGCGGCGGCGGCGTCGATCACCCGCTCGGCGTCACCGGGGTCGGCGAGGTCCCCCGCGACGGTCGGGATCGCGCGCGGGCCGCACCACTGGGCGAGGGAGGCGTGCGCGCGGTGGGCGTGCGCGACGACCGAAGCCCCTTCGTCGGCGAACGCGAGGGCGACCGCTCGCCCGATCCCCGAGCTCGCCCCGGTGACGAGGACCCGGCGACCTTCGAGGCCGAGGTCCACCGTCAGCTCGCGTACAGGTGGATGGTCGCTGCGGCGTCCTGGGCCATCTCGAGGCACACCGCCGGGTCGGGGTGACGCACCACCACGTTGCCGTCGGCGAGGAACGTCCGGGTCCAGTCGCGTCGCGGGGCGCCGATCGGCAGCAGGTCGACCCGCGCGATCCACGGACGGAACCGGCGAACGAACGACTCGAGGCCCTCGACCCCGCGGATCTTCCCCTCCCCCTTCGCGCGCTTGAACACGATCGCGGCGTTCCACGGCCTCGGCTTGTCGGCCGCGAACCGCCCGTCGACGACCACCCGGGCCCACTCGCGGAACAGGTCGGCGTCACACGCGTAGTTCATCAGGTCGACCATGTTCGCGCCGGGGGGCCGGCACGCGATCTCGCCGAACACGACCTCGCCGTCGGGTCGCTTGAACCACTCCATGTGGCTCATCCCGGTGCCCATCCCGAGGGCCCGCAGCGCCGCGCGCCCCATCGCGCGCCCGCCGGAGAACTCGTCGGCGGTGGGATCCCGGAACGTGTAGATGATCGGCGAGATCCACTCCTGCTTGCGCGCCTCGAGCACGTTCGGAAAGTAGGTGGAGACCGACTCGAACAGGGGCCGCCCGGCGACGCACAGCGTCTCGTAGGTGAACTCCTTGCCGGTCACGAACTCCTCGACCGACGCCTCGGGCAGGTGCCGCACCCGCGGCAGGATCTCCTCGAGCTCCGCCGGCGAGCCGATCCGCCAGGTGTCGGTCCCGCCGGCCCCATCGACCGGCTTGACGATGATCGGGAACCCGGCGGACGCGGCGAACGCGCGGATCTCCGTCGCGGTGCGCACCCGCTGGGTGCGGGGCACCCGCAACCCCGCAGCCTCGACCCGGCCCTTCATCACGACCTTGTCGCGGAACCCGGTGACGGTGTCGACCGACATCCCGGTCACCCCGAACCGCTCGCGCAGCCTGGCCGCGAGCAGCGCGACCACCTCCCACAACCCTTCGACCCGGTCGGGGGTGGTGGTGCCGAGCCAGCTCGTGACGCGCCGGATCACGTCGTCCTCGTCGAGGATCGCCGGCACGTGCAGGTAGCCGGCGAGGTGGCGCGACACGTGCTCCGGCAAGGCCTCGCGCGGGGTGTCTCCCACGCCGAACACCTTGGCGCCCACCTCGGCGAGGCCGCGGGTGAACTGCTGCATCTCGGGCGGGTAATTCGGGGACAGGAACAAGACGTTCATCGGCGCGCGCTCCGGAGCACGCCCGTGCGTACCACGGGCCACCGCCGCCCGGCCACCGACGTGGTGGTCGCCACGTCCCACGCTCGGCCGATCCGCGGCGAGCTGGCGCGCCGAGGTCTGTCGAAACCTTTGCAGACACAATCTTCGGCGTTGGACCTATTCCATGTCCGAGGGGGTCCCCAACGCGCCGGGATCGGGCGGATAGGGAACCGGAACGCTCGGGCCGCGTCTGTTACACGAGCGGCTGTTTTCGGAGGTCCGATGTCGGACGTGTTGAGTCATGCAGGAGCCCTGGGCTACCTGGTCATCCTCGGGGCGCTGGTCGGCCTGGCCGCCGCAGGAGGCCTCGCGGTGATGGGCATCGGCCAGCGGCGGGTCCCGTTGACCGCAGCGGTGTTGGTGCCGTACGTGCTGCTCGCGCTCGGCGCGGTCGGTGGCTGGCTCGGCCTCCAGCTCGTGTCGGTCGAGGGCGCCGAGCCCAGCCAGATCCCGATCGTGGCGATGGCCGGCGTGTGGAACGCGCTGACCGCCGACTGGCTCGGCCGGTGGGCGGCGGCACTGGTGCTCGCGGCGTCCGCGTGGGCCGCGTCGATCGGCGCGGCGCTGCGCCCGGGGGCCGAGCCCAGGCTCACCCTGGTGGCGGCGGGCGGCGCCGGCGCGGTGAGCGTCATCGGAGCGATCGTGTTGTGGGCGGTCGCGTGGCACTACGGCCTCGGCGGCGGGGCGTATCTGCTCGGCGGGATCGTGTTGGTCGCCGGCACCGGAGTCGCGTTCGGCGCGACCCGTCGCGCGGCCGACGACGAGATGTTCCGGGTCGCGGGGCTGCGGTTCGTCGCGTCGATGGCGATGTTGTTCGGCGTGTACCACGCGGTGCGCGCGGTCGACATCGGGAACCGGATCACCGCGTTCCGCGCCGACGGGCCGATCTTGAACTCCACTGATCTGCAGAAGGCGATCGAGCTGTTCACCGCGTCGGTCGACCCCGGGGTCACGATTTCGATGATCGCGCTGCTCTTGGCGGTCGTCATCGCTTTCTTCGGGTTCTTCGCTGAAATCGGAGAAGTCGTCGGCCGCTACACCGTGTTCGACATGTTCGGCGTGGTGGTGATGATGGTCGGCGTCGGGATGTTGCGGCTGATCGAGTCGTCGTCGTTCAACTCGATGTACTCGCTCGCGACCAACGTGCCGGCGGTCGAGATGTACAAGGACCTCGGCCCCGACCTCGCCGCGGCGACCGTGACCCGGGGCGACGTGAACTCGGTCGTGCGGCTCGCGGACGGCGGGTTCGGCGACGTGCTCGCGTACGAGCAGGAGAAGTGGGTCCGCAAGTTCCGCTGGAACGGCTGGACCTGGCGGGAAGACGGGACCGACCTGGCCGAGGTGACCCTGGCCGACCTCCCGCCGCTGATCGCGGTCGAGCGCGGCCTCGAGGCCGACAAGGTCGTCGATCTGCTGCGCACGGTGCCCGGCGGCAAGGCGTTCCTGATGTTGCGCGCGTCGGAGGTCAAGGTCGGCGTGTTCGTGCCGCCGGAGCTCGCCCGCCTGCAGACCACGTTCCTCCCGGTGCAGCTCGCCGAGAGCCGCGACCTCAAGTCCCAGCTGTGGGTCATGGCCGGCGCCCCCGAGGTGAACTGGGGCCCGACCACCTGGTTCGGAGAGCACGACGACTCGCTCGACATGGTCGAGTACTCCTCGTCGGCGCTCGCCGCGACCCAGTCGCCCGGCCTCAACGTGCTGGTCGCCGGCCGCAAGGTCAACGACCTGATCACGAGCTGCTTGCCGTACCTGCTCGAGGCCGACCCGAGCGGCGCCACCGAGGCGCCCCCCGCGGCGCCCGAGGGCGCGGCGGCGCCGGCCGAAGGGACGGGAGACGCCCCGGTAGCGCTGCCCGCGCTCCGGATCAACGCCACCCGGTGGTGCGCGCTGACCACCGACGAGTACGACGTTGTGCGCGCCGAGGCCGCCGGCGTGTGGGAGGTCCCCGCCCCGCCGAACCTTCGGATGACGATCCAGCTCCAGGGCCCGTACCAGATGGCCGAGGTCGACGACCTCGTCCGTCGCGAGCTCGGCGGGATCGCGTACTGCGCCGACAAGTTGGCCGCCGCGGGCACCCCGCTCAAGGGCGTGATGACCCTGCAGCTGGCGGTCAGCAAGGACGGCTCGGTGTACGACACCC
>JBEBJC010000403.1:0-7190 GCA_040080105.1 Myxococcota bacterium | reverse complement strand
GCGCGCGACCGGGCCGCCGCCGAGCCGCGGTCGCCCCCGAGCCACACCACCACCCCGCCGAGGGCGCCGAGGCACGCGCCGGCCCACGCCGAGCTCGACAGCACCCCGGCGGCGGTGGATGCCACCCCGAGCGCGGCGATCACCCCGACCCCGGCCGCCGCCACCGCGACCGCCGACCGTCGGCCGACCTGGCCGGCTACCAACGCCGACGCCGCCACCCCCGCGGCCAGCGCGCGCGCCGCGGGCACGCCGAGCCACTCTGGGAACGCGCTGTGTACCTCGACCCAATCGACCGGCGTCGGGGGCCCCGCGGCCGCCAGGCGGTCCGCCAGCGCGCGGGCGTCGACCAGCGCCTTGCCCGGCAGAGTGAGCAGCAGCACCCCGTCGGTGATCGGCTCGCGCAGCGTCGGACTCGCCACGGTCTCGTCCCCGAGCGCGAGCACGACCGGCAGCCCCGCCGGGACCCGCGCCAACGCTTCCGCACCCTCGGGACCGAGCTCGACCCGGACGGCGCCGCCGAACGAGCCCGCGTCGACCGCGGACACCGCGACCAGATCGGCGTCGGTGAACACCTCCTCGCCGCCGGCGCTCGCCGCGAACGGAGCGGCGGACGCGAGCGCGCGCACCGGCGCGAGCGCCCCCGGCTCGTCCGCGGAGAACGTCACCTGGTCGCCCGCCTCGTCCACGTCCACGTCGAGCGCGAGCCGCTCGATGACCCGGTCGATCCGCGCGGGGTCGACGGCGCGCACGCTCGCCCGCGCGCCGCCGCGGAAGTCGAGGCCGGGCTCGACGTCGCCGGCCCACCAGCTCACCGCCACCGCGCACGCGGCGCCCGCGAGCCCGACCGCGCCGAACGGCACTTGCTGCTGCATCCGGCCGTCGTATCCCGACGGCTCAGCGGGTGGCCGACTCCTGACGCGCAATCTGGGCGATCCGCTCGGCCTGCCACAACATGTACACGTCGTCCGGGGACAGGCGGGCGGCGCGGTTCGCCGCGGTCAGCGCCGCGTCGAACTCCCCGCGCGACAGGTGCACCATCGCCTTGGTGTCGAGGAAGTCGGGCCGCTCTCCGGTGGCCGCGAGGGCGCGATCGACCCGCTCCAACGCGTCGTCGAGTCGGGTCGACGCGAGCGCGAAGTACCACGCCTCGCAGTTGTCGCGCTCTGGGCCCTCCCCCATCGGCTCGCAGTGCTCCTTCAGCCCCACCGCGAGCTCACTGTCGGTCTCGGCCTCGTCACCGAGCGCGCGGTGGGCGGCCACCAAGAAGTCGAACGGGCGGTTGTGCGGGTGGAGTCGCGACATCGCCTCGTCCACGTCGGCGCGGAACGTGTCGCGCTCCCCCGGCTCGTCGACCAGCATCGCGTAGAACCACAGGTACGGACCGCCGCCGGGGTACAAGGCGAGCAACTTGCGGATGTGCGCCATCGCGCCGTACCGATCTCCGGCCGCGAGCGCGACCCGCGCCCGCCGGAGCAGGTGAGCGTCGGGGTACTGCTCGATCTTCGCCGCCGCCAGCAGCTCCTGCTGAGCGTCGTCGAACCGCCCGAGCGCGAGCTGCACGTCGGCGAGGGCGACGTGAGCCCACCCGTCGTCGGGGCGCTCGGCGACCGCCCGCTGGGCGAGGTCGAGCGCGTCGGTCGCCCGCTGCTCGAACAGCAGGCCGTTCACCGTGCCGACGATCTGTTCCTGGTCGACCAGGTCACCGGGGGACAGCCCGTCGGTCGCGGCCCACGCCTCGTCGTGGCGGCCGAGCGTGCGCAGCAGCTGCGCGTACAGCACCTGCGCCTCGGCGTGGTCGGGTAAGCCGGGCGCGGCCACGAACTGCGCCAGCTCGTCCATCGCCCGGGTGTCCTCACCCGACCCGAGCAGCAGCTTGGCCCGGAACAATCCTCGCTCGAGCGGGCGCCCGTTCTCGAGGACCTCCTGGCCGAGCAGCACCGAGTTGCCATCCAGCTGGCGCGCCGGCCGGCGGGAGTCGAGCAGCGCGATCCGGCCGCCGGCGTAGTCGAACACCACCCGGTGATCGGCCAGGTACTCGTGGCCGATCAGCGCGCGCATCTCGCCGTCGCCGCAGGTGTCCCGCCGGGTGTCCTCGTACGCTACCCACCGCGCGGGCAGGTCGACCTGGACGTCGGTCCCGCCCATCCGCACGTGATCGACCGGGATCCGCCGGGTCATCTCGAGGAACCGGAACGGGGGCAGGGTCTCGGACGCGCCGATCCCGCGCACCGTCTCGAGACCCTGGGTGTATCCTTGCGCGAACGGCAGCCCGGTGGCGGCGCACAGCGTGAGCTCGCTCGCGCCCGTGTCGACCTGGGCGATCACCGGGATCTCGGCGTCGCCCCCCTCGGGCACCACCCCCACCAGGGTGTGGATGTGGCTGCCATCGAAGAACATCGGCGCCGAGCGGCGCCCGGGCGCGCGGAACTCGGGCGGGTGGAGCACCAGGGTGTCGGCCGGGTAGTCGATCTCGACCGTGAACCGGCTCCACACGTTGTTGCCGAGCAGGCCGTCGATCGGCATGTAGCCGGCGCGGTTCTGGAACCCCGGCACCCCGACCAGCACGTCCACGTCGGGCACGACGATGCCGCCGAGGCGGATCTCGGGCAGGAGCACCGCGTGGACACTCGCCGACCCCGACAAGCCCCACACCGCGACCTCCCGAGTGGCGTCGAGGCCGAGGCGCTCGGCCGCTTCGTCGGTCAGCACCGACACGTCGGCGCCGGTGTCGATCATGAACAGCCCGGGCAGGCCGTCGGGCAGGGTGACCTGCACGAAGATCCGCGGCCCGCCGGGGTACGGCCGCAACAGGTCGAGCTCGGCCTCCGACGCGCCCGAGTACAGGCGCTCGGGCGCGTCGCGGGTGCGCCCGAACAGCTTCGCGTCGACCTCGGCCTGTTCCAGACCCGCCCACATCAGCGGCAGCGCCACGCCCACTCCCCTGTGAAAAGCCTACCTTGCGGCGGGCAGCGGGCGCGTCTCCATTGGTAACGGCGGGCGCCCGAGAGTAGGCTCTGCGCCAGGAGCGTGCCGTGGTCCTGGTGATCGACGTGGGGAACACGAACATCGTGCTCGGCCTGATGGCGGCCGGGGAGATCGTGCACACGTGGCGCATCTCTACCCTCCCCCGCACCACCGACGAGCTCGGCGCGCTGATGTTGCAGCTGCTCGGCCACCGCGGGGTGACCTCGGACCAGATCTCCGGCGCGATCTGCTCGTCGGTGGTCCCGAGCCAGGTGTTCACCGTCGAGAAGGCGTGCCGCCGGTACCTCGACCTCGGCTGCTTGATCGTAGGGAGGAAGCTGAAGACCGGGATGCGGATCCGCACCGACAACCCGCGCGAGGTCGGCGCCGACCGGATCGTCAACGCGGTGGCGGCGATCGCGCGCGTGGGCGGGCCGGTGATCGTGGTCGACTTCGGCACCGCCACCACGCTCGACTGCGTGAACGCGGCGAACGACTACGTGGGCGGGGTGATCGCCCCCGGCCTGCGGATCTCCGAGGAGGCCCTGTACACCCGGACCGCGCAGCTGCCGCGGATCGAGCTGGCGCAGCCGGAGTCGGTGATCGGGAAGAACACGATCCACGCCATGCAGTCGGGGCTGTTCTTCGGGTACGTCGGCCTGGTCGACTCACTGGTCGACCGGTGCCGCGAGGAGCTCGACCCGGCGGCGCACGTCGTGGCCACGGGCGGCTACGGCGGGCTGATCGCCGGGGCGTCCTCTCGGATCGAGGCGTTCGACCCGTTCCTCACCTTGCGTGGGTTGTACCTGATCTACGAGCGGAACGCCTGAGCCAGGTGACCGCCGCGAGCGCGAGCCACCCTCCGGAGGGGCCGGCCGCGTCACACGAGCAGCCGCCGCCGTCGTCGGTGTCGGTCGAGGTGTCGACCGGGGGCGGATCGGTGTCCTCGGCTCCGGTCTCGCCGGTCTCGCCCACCGGGGGCGCCCCGGTCTCGCCGGTGGTGCCGGTCTCGACCTCGACCGGGATCTCGGTCACGGCGCCGGAGACCACCAGCGCGAACGGCTGCGGTCCGAGGCCGATCTCGTGCGCCGACACCTCGACCTCGTAGTCCCCGACCGTCGGGTGAACGAGCCGCACGACCTCGACGTTGTTCTCACGGTCGGGCACGCCGCCGATCACCGACCAGAACTCGCTGATCGCGTTGCCGTACCAGGTGCCGCCGAGGCCGCGCAGCGTGAGGTCGAGGTCGTTGACCAGCAGGCGCTCGGCCATCGGCACGCCCGGCGGGTCGCGCCACACCAACGCGACCCGCAGCGACTCGGCGGCGTCGTCGACGTGGAACGCGAGCTTGAACGAGGGGTCGCCCGCGCCGTTGAACGAGCGGTCGGTCGCCTCGTCGACCACCAACAACCTCCGCGGCGCGGCCGGATCGATCGGCAACACCCGATCGAGCTGCGGCCTGCCGTAGCCGGTGAACGCGAACGTCCCCTCGACCGGCTCGGTGGAAGCGATCAGCGCCCCCTTCACCAGGGCGGAGCTCGGGGAGAACCCGTCGGCGGCGACCGGCGCGCCGCTCGGGTACCACCCGTCGGCGAAGTACTGGCGGGTGACCAGCGCCAACCCCGCAGCGCCCGGCGCCGCGATCGACGTCCCCGACAGGGAGAACACCTGGCAGTTGCCGGTGGTGATGTCGAGGTCAGTCAACGCAGAGGTGGCCACCCCGGGGAACACCAGATCGGGCTTGTTCCGCCCGTCGAACGTCGGGCCCCCGGTGGAGGTAGCCATCATCGTCGCCGAGTCCACACCCGGCAGGGTGGCCCCTACGGACAGCGAGTTCTTCGCGTTGCCGGGGGAGAACACCTGACCGGCGTCTCCGGTGTTCCCGGCCGCGAACACCAGCAGGTAGTCGGGGTGCGCCCAGCTCACCTCGTCCACGTCCTGCGAGCCGTCGCTGTAGGTGCTGGTGACCGGCGAAGCCTCCCGATCCCCCCACGAGTTGCTGTGGACCCGCACCCCCTGCGCGTAGGCCTGCTCGAACACCGGTACCAGGTCCGCCACGTCGCAGCCGAGACCGGGGAGGTCGGCGCAGTTGTCGGCGCCCGTCCCAGCGTCCTGCACCACCAGCTTCGCGCCGAGGCCGGTGCCGTCGAACACGTCCAGCTGGCCATCGGCGTCGTCGTCGCCCGCGAGCACGCCCGCCACGTGGGTCCCGTGGGATTGGTCGTCCCACGCGCCAGGATCGGAGCTGTCGTCCTCCGACCACAAGAAGTCGACCGCGATCACCTTGCGCGCGCCCGCCTCCACCTCGGTGCCCGAGGTGTTGACCGCGGGGAACAGCGCCGGATCGGAGAACATGCAGTGGTCCACGTCGATCCCGGTGTCGATCAACCCACCGATCTGGCCCGCGCCGTTCAGCCCCACGTCGAAGAACGGGGTGCCGGACGAAGCGAGGCCGGACTGACCGACGACGGACATCGACTGGTCGAGCAGCTCGCGCCGACCGCGCCGGCCCAGCCACACCACGTCCGGCCGGTCGGCGAGGACCTCGATCCACGCCTCCACCTGCGCCCCGGACAGCGGGCTCACCACCCGGCGACCCACGGCGGACACCGGCAACCCGGCGGCGACGACCGCCGCTCCGACCGCCCGAGCGTCGGCACCGGGCGCGAGGTGGGCCACCGCGACCACGTCCGACCCGCCGCGCAGCGCCGGATCGACCTTCCCCTGCGCGGGTACGGGGCCCGCCCACGCGACGCCCGCCAGATCGGCGGCGCGGTCGGCGTCGCCCGTCACCAGCCAGGCGCCCCCGAGCGGGGCGATCGGGGCCAGCCCGACCGACACCAGCGCCTCGCGATCGGAGGCGCGAAGCGCTCGATCGAACACGACCACCGCGGGCCCTTCGACCGAACGGCCGGGGAGCACCTCGCCAGTGGCGAGGGAGAACGACCGATCACCACACGCCACGAGCGCCGCGAGGCACACCACCAGCCGCTGCACGCCGCCTCCGTCGCCCGAGACGATAGGGCAGCGGCGGGCCCGTGTAAAGAGATCGTCTCAGCGCACCTCGATCCGGCGCGGCTTGGCAGACTCGGCCGTCGGCAGGGTCAGGTACAGCACACCGTTCTCGGTGCGCGCCTCGATCCGCTGCGCGTCGATGGTCGGCGCCAGGGTGAACGCGCGCCTCCAGCCGAGCGGGCGGTCTGCCCGCTTCCCCTGCACGGTGAGCACGCGGTTCTCCGCCCGGACCTCGATCTGGTCCGGGGCGACTCCCGGCAGGTCGATCACCAGCTTCAACCCCTCGGGTCCTTCGAGCACGTCCACTGCGGGGCGGTACCACGCGATCGAGACGGCAGAGCGGGCGGGGGCCGGGGCGGCGGAGACGGTCGTCGTTTCCATGGGTGAGTCCTCTGGTTCGGTGGGTTCGGTGGGCGGACCACGACGTGATCCTGCCCGGTGGAGTTCAGCTGCGGGTGACCGTGATGGCGCGCGTCGGTCCCACGCTGCGCGGAATCGACACGGTCAGGACTCCGTGCTCGAGCACCGCGCGGATGTTTTCGGTGTCCACGTCGTCCGGGAGTCGCATCGAGCGACGGACCTCGAACGGGCGACGCTCGAGGTGCCTGGGCTGGCATCCCGCCTCGAGCTCGGGCGGGTCGCGCTTCACCTCGACCAGCAGCACACCATTCTCCGCAGTCACATGCACGTCTTCTCGCTTCGCGCCCGGGAGGTCTGCAACCCACCGCCATCCCTGGTCGGTGCGCTCGTACGCGCCCGCGGGGCCTTCCGTGCGCGACAAGCCGTGGCGGCCGTCGAGTCCGCGCCAGCCGAGCAGCGCGTCCATCCGACGCGCCACGTCGTTCGCGAACGCTGCATCCACATCGATGAACAACATCCGGTCCTCCGGGGCGAGCTGCGCCCATGCGGGCCGCGAAGGTACGCGCCCGCTCGTTCGTCGTGTCTCGAGGGGGGTGCCCGACCCGGACCGTCCCCCGACACTTGTAAGAAAAGCACCCGAATCGGATCGTCAAGGGTCTCGGTGAGGGACCCCGATCAGTGGACCCACCGATCGGGCTCGGCCGGCGCCGACGACGGCTCGAGCCGGACGGTCATCCCGAGCCGGCGACCGAGGGCCCACCACCGGCCGAGCCCGTCGGGGAGGGGATCTCCGTCGAGCGCGGAGCGTCGGAGCACGGTCGCCTCCACCACCCGGTCGCTCGGGTCGAGGT
>JBEBJC010000402.1:0-7206 GCA_040080105.1 Myxococcota bacterium | reverse complement strand
GGAGAGGGCCGGGGTGAGGGGCCGGTCGTCACCCGGTGACGCACCGGTCCACGATCGTGGACCGGCCACGGTCGAACCTCCGCCATTCGCGCGGCACGGCGGGTGCAAACCCCCGAGCGGAGGTTCCCGTGCCATTCCCCATCGCGCTGCTGTGGGCGCACCCCGCCGCGCTCGCCCAAGAGGAGGCCGCCCGCAACGTCCGGCTGGCCACCTACAACGCGCAGATGCTCCCGGCCCCCGCGAGCACCGACGGCCAGTACTTCGACGACGACGGCCTGCCGCTCACCAACGTCGAGCGCGCGAAGCTCCTCTCCCAGCGGATCCTCGACAGCGGGCTCGAGATCGTCGCGCTGCAGGAGGTGTTCGACGAGGACGCCCGCAAGGTGCTGGTGCAAGAGCTGTCGCCCGTGTACAAGCACTTCGTCGCGTACATCGGCAACGACTGGGACCCGTCCGACTCCGGCCTGATGTTGTTCTCCCAGCACCCGTTCGAGAAGATGGAGCTCGACGACGAACACGTGTACGAGTGCGGCGACGTGGAGATCGGGCAGGACGGCTCGTTCAGCCAGTGCTCCGACGGGGTGCTCGGGTTCGTCGAGTTCGACTGCAAGGTCGCCGACACCCAGTCCGACTGCTTCGCCGCGAAGGGGGCGGGCCTCGTGCGGATCACCCCGCGCAAGGGCGAGTCGATGTTGGTCGCGTTCTCGCACTTCCGCGCCTCGTACGACGACGATCCGATTCTCGGTACGATCGTCGGCGACCCGGAGCTGATCCCGTGTGGCAAGGTCACCGAGCGCCAGACCGCGCTCGAGCAGATCGGCAAGCTCGTGGCCGACGCGACCGACGAGGTGGAGGGGGCGCCGATCGACGCGCGGGTCGTGCTGATGGGGGACCTCAACATCGACGCCAACCCGTTCCACGACCAGGACTCGGTATGCCTGAACGCCGAGTGGGACGACGCGTTCTCGTCGACCAGCGCGGTGGCGTTCACCGGCTGCGCCGACCTCGACCGCCCGACCTGTGAGGCGGAGGAGCGGGTCATGGTCGACACCTGGGGGTTCACCACCAGCGTCGACGACCTCGGGCGGACCTCTTCGTTCCCATTCACCACCGACCCCTCCGACGCAGCGCTGGTCGACCAGGGGGAGCGGCTCGACTACGTGCTGGTGCGCGGGGGGATGGGGCCGCGCTCGCTCGACCCGATGGTGCCGCAGCACCTGACGATCGCGTGGCCACTCGCCGGGCGGACCGGGGGGATGTCCGACCACCTGCCGGTCGCGGTGGACCTGCTGCTGCCGGGGGAGGCGGTCGAGCACTCGACCCCGGTGGAGGCGGCGACGCTGACCGTCCCGTCGAACGGCGGGTCGGCGAGCGTGAGCCTCGAGATCGAGGTCCCGGGCCAGATGCAGTGGACGCTGGTCGACGGCGACCCCGGCACCTACACCGTGCAGCTGTCGACCACCGCGGTGGCGATGGACCTGTACGAGGTCACCGACCTGTCGCGCCCGATCGAGCCGCGGCGCGAGGCGACCGGCGACCGGGGCGGGCTCGTGTACGTGTTGCCGAACCCGCCGTACTTCGTGCGCACCTGGGCGGTGGTGCCCGGGTTCCGCGAGCACGACCGGACCGCGACCCCGGTGTACTCGCTGATCGCGCACGAGCACCAGTGCAAGAGCCCGGAGGAGGCGTGTGTGCTGACCGCCGGTGAGGTCGCCGACCCGCTGAAGGTCGACTGGCCGGCCGGGACCGCGGTGAACGCCCAGGACGCGATGTTCTTCGAGTTCTACGCCGACGACCCCGACGTCCAGAAGACCCCGACGTTCCACGAGTTCGAGCTCGGCGGCGACGGATCGAACCCGCTGACGAAGTTCGAGTTCGAGGTGATCGACAACGAGACCCTGGCGACGTTGCCGGCCGTGTCGTGGAAGGACCTGGTGGACACCGGCGACCGGCTGTCGCGGCGGGCCGACGGGGTCACCGGCAAGGTCGGCTCGACCCCGAGCTTCGACGACCACCTGCTGCGGGTGACCCGGCAGGACGTGAACTGGGGCGGGACCACCCGGGTGATCCACCGCACCAACCTCACGTACTTCACCCCCGGCACGATCGAGGTGCTGCAGGAGGACGACGCCTCCGCCCACGACGAGCTGTGGCTGTACATCGATCCGGTCCCGGCGTCGCAGTTCTACGACACCGTCGACGAGTCCAACGTCCACTCCCACGTCAACGAGTTCGTGTCGCTGCCGCAGATCGACGAGAAGGAAGACGGCGGCAGCGCGTGGGACGCGGCGTCACTCGGAGACCGGCGACTGACCGAGGAGCTGCCGCTGCTGATGGTCGAGGACGACGACGAAGACGGTGTGTTCGAGGAGGGCGACTTCCTGTTCGCCGAGCCCCACCCGGCGGCCGGGCTGGGCACGAGCAGCGGACGCGCCCTCGCGGTGCTGGCGCTCGACCGGACCGAGGCGCACGGCGTGTGGGTGTTCACCGACGACACCTCGGTGCCCGACGACGACAGCGACTACCGGTACCGGTTCGTGTTCGACGTGAGCCACACCCCGCCGTGCTTCATGAACTGCAACTGACGCTCACCGCACGACCTTGATCGAGAACGTCGGGTTCTGCAGCGCCCCGTACAGCCGGACCCACAGCGGCAGGTACATCTCGGTGCCGCGGGACTGCGCGATGCCCCCGAGGTCGATCACGTCGCGCCACCCGAACCACCCGCGCAGGAGCTCGGTGACGGTGGCCTTCGCGCCCGCGTCGTCGCCGCACACGAACATCGTGTGGTCGCCGGCGGCGAGCTGGCCCGGGTCGACCATCAGGTAGGCGTTGACGGTGTTCAGCGTCTTGACGACCTTCGACCCGGGCAGCGCGCGCTGCACCTGCTCGCCGAGCGAGTCGTCGTTGCACACCGTGAGCGACGGCGGCATCCCGCGCGAGAAGTCGAGCGGGTTGCTGATGTCGACCACGACCTTGCCGTCGAGCGCGGCCGCGCCGGCGAGCCGCACCGCCTCGACCGCGCCCTGGCCCGAGGTCGCGTTGAACACGAGCTCGCCGTGGCGGGCCGCCTCGGGCAACGTGGCGAGCGACACGGCGGGGTGCTCGGCCAGGAACGACGCGAGGGACGGCCCCCCGAACGAGTCGGGCGCGGTGCGCGCGCGGGACGCGTCGGGGTCGCGGGTGCCGATCTTCACGTCGTGGCCGAGCGCGACGAGCTTGGCCGCGAGGGTCTTTCCGACGACGCCGGTGCCGAGGACTGCGATCTTCATGGGTGCCTCCAGGGTGGTTCCGGGTTCTCTGTAGGCTGGCGCCGAAGACTCCACAATCGTGGTCTGATTCAGGTCTCTGATGAGCAGAGGTTCACGATGTCGCTGTTCTCGGGGGTCGAGGCGTTCGTGCACACCGCCGAGAAGCGCAGCTTCCGCGCGGCGGCGGCGGGCCTCGGGGTCACCCCGACCGCGGTGAGCAAGGCCGTCGCCGGGCTCGAGCGCGAGCTCGGCGCGAAGCTGTTGAACCGCACCACCCGCAGCGTGTCGCTGACCCCGGAGGGCGCGGTGTACCTGCGGCACTGCCGCGAGGCGGTCGATCGGCTGCAGGCTGGGCGAGACCTGGTCACCGAGGCCGCGCAGGTCGCCCAGGGGACGCTGTCGGTGTCGATGTCGTCCGTGCTCGGCCGGCCGGTGCTCGCCGCCCTGCCCCGCCTGGTGGACCGGCACCCGCGGGTCGAGCTGCGCCTGTCGTTCGACGACCGCGCGGTGAACCTCGTGCAGGACGAGGTCGACGTGGCGTTGCGGATCGGCGACCTGCCCGACTCGAGCCTGGTGGGCCGGCGGTTGCGCCGCTCGCGGTGGGTCACGCTCGCGTCCCCGGCGTACCTCGCGCGGGCCGAGCCGCTCCGGAGCTGCGACGACCTCGCGCGGCACGTGCGGCTGCTGTTCGTCGGCCCGTCGGGGGTGAACGAGTGGACGTTCGTGGGCGGACTGGCTCCCCGCGCCGGCCGGCGGCTGTCCCTCGACCACGGCGACCTGCTGCTGGACGCGGCGAAGGCCGGGCTCGGGCTGTGCCAGGTGTTCGACTTCATGGCCGAGGCGCCGGTGCGCCGGGGCGAGCTGGTCGAGGTCCTGCGCGACCGGTCGGCGCCCGGGCCCGGGGTGTACGCGCTGTGCCTGCCGGGGCGCCAGGCGGTGCCGAAGATCCGCGCGTTCGTGGAGTTCGCGTCCGAGGCGCTCGGCGGGTAGCCGTCGCGACTGCAGATCCAGTCGAGGTGCGGCATTCCGACGCAGCCCCGGTCCGTCGTCGGGGTCGCGGGCAGGGGCCGCGATCGGGTATACCGGCGGTCCCGGAGGGAGGGAACATGACCCTGTGGCTCGCGATGCTCGTCCCAGCCCGCGCCGCGTCGGTGGTGAACTTCGAGAGCGGCCCGGTCCGCCCGGTCGCGATGTCGCCGGACGGGTCGACCCTGTTCGTGGTCAACACCCCCGACGGGCACCTCGAGGTGTACACGATCACCACCACCGGGCTGCAGTGGCGCGGCTCGGTGCCGGTGGGCCTCGAGCCCGTCGCGGTCGCCGCCCGATCCGACGGCGAGGTGTGGGTGGTCAACCACCTGTCCGACAGCGTGTCGGTGGTCGACGTGGGCTCGCTGTCGGTCAGCCACACGCTGCTCGTGGGCGACGCGCCGCGCGACCTGGTGTTCGCCGGCGGGCGGGCGTTCGTGACCACCGCGCACCGCGGCCAACACCGGGTCGACCCGTCGCTCGCCGGGGTGCCGGGCGCCGGCGACCCGCAGCTCACCACCGAGGGCGTGCCGCGGGCCGACGTGTGGGTGTTCGACGCCGCCGACCCCGGCGACGCGCTCGGCGGGGTGCCGGTGCAGATCGTCGAGCTGTTCGGCGACACTCCGCGCGGGCTCGCGGTGTCGCCCGACGGCTCGACCGTGTACGCCGCGGTGTTCCAGTCCGGGAACGGCACCACCGTGTTGTCCGAGGGCGCGGTGTGCGACGGGTTCCAGTTCGCCGGCCCGTGTGCGTCCGAAGGTGGGGTCGCGCTCCCGGGCGGCAACCCCGGGCCGGCCGAGAACGTCGACGGCGACCCGGCGCCCGAGGTGGGGCTGATCGTGAAGCTCGACCCCGGGTCGGGGCAGTGGCTCGACGAGCTCGGCCGCGACTGGGCCGCCGCCATCCCGTTCGAGCTGCCGGACTACGACGTGTTCGCGATCGACGCCGCCACGCTGACCCCCGGGCAGCGGTGGTCGGGTGTGGGCACGACGCTGTTCAACCTGGCGGTGAACCCCGCCACCGGCGCGGTGTACGTATCGAACACCGACAGCCACAACGAGGTCCGGTTCGAGGGCCCGGGGGTGTACGGCGGGTCGACCGTGGCCGGACACCTCGCCGAGGCGCGGATCACCGTGCTCGACGGCGCGGTCGTCGCCCCGCGGCACCTGAACGCACACATCGACTACGACCTCGTCCCCTCGCCGCCCGGCACCTCCGACCACAGCCTCGCCACGCCGCTCGACCTGGTGGTGTCGGCCGACGGGCAGACCGTGTACGTCGCCGCGTTCGGCTCGGCGCGGGTCGGGGTGTTCGACGCGGCCGCGCTCGAGGCCGGGGCGCTCGACCCCACGCTCGACTCGGCCGAGTACCTCGAGACCAGCGGCGGCGGCCCGGCCGGGCTCGTGCTCGACGAGGCGCGCGGGCGGCTGTACGTGTTCACCCGGTTCGACAACGCCATCGCCACGATCGACCTGACCACCCGGGTCGAGATCGACAAGTGGGCGCTGCCGATCCCCGAGCCGTCCCAGGTCGTGGCCGGCCGGCCGTTCCTGTACGACGCGAACCTCACCTCGTCGAACGGCGAGGCGAGCTGCGCGTCGTGCCACATCTTCGGCGACATGGACCACCTCGCGTGGGACCTCGGCAACCCCGACGACGGGGTGACCACCGGCACCCAGGACATCAAGCTCGAGATCGGCGCGTTCGACGTGAACGGCACCGGCGACCCCGACGACTTCCACCCGATGAAGGGTCCGATGACGACCCAGACGCTGAAGGGCATGCAGTACAACGGCGCCCTGCACTGGCGCGGGGACCGGTCGGTCGGGTACTACGGCGCCGACCCGTACGACGAGCAGCTGTCGTTCCTGAACTTCATCGTGGCGTTCCCCGGGCTCGTGGGCCGCGACGACGTGCTCACCGACCCCGAGATGGCCTCGTTCCTCGCCTTCGCGATGGGGCTCGCGCTGCCGCCGAACCCGGTGCGCAACCTCGACAACTCGCTCACCGACGGCCAGCAGGCGGCGCTCACCTTCTACCAGAGCCCGAACCGGATCAGCGACGGGGTGCCGATCGCCGGGCTCGGGTTCAACTGCGACGGGTGCCACACCTACGACCGCTCGCTGGGGTTCTTCGGCACCAACGGCGACAAGAGCTTCGAGAACGAGCGGCAGATCCTGAAGATCCCCCACCTGCGCAACGCGTACGAGAAGGTCGGGATGTTCGGGATGATCGAGAGCGAGTTCTTCAACGCCGGCGACAACGGCCCCACCGGCGAGCAGGTGCGCGGGTTCGGGTTCCTGCACGACGGCACGGTCGACACGCTGTACCGGTTCTTCCAAGCCGACGTGTTCGACGACGCCGGCCCGACGATCGGGTTCCAGTCCGACCAGGAGCGCCGCGACATGGAGTCGCTGGTGCTGGCGTTCGACCAGGAGGTCGCGCCGGTGGTGGGCCAGCAGGTGACGCTGACCGACGGGGCGCCGGCGGAGCGCCTCGCGCGGCTCGACCTGCTGCTCGCGGCGGCCGAGCGGAGCTTCCCGTCGCCGCTGCTCGGGCCCACCGCGACCGAGTGCGACGTGATCGCGAAGGTGTGGGACGGGACCCGGGTGCGCGGGTTCACCTACGAAGACGGCGCGTTCACCCCCGACGACGCGACCGAGGTGTTGTCGGCCGACGCGGTGTGGGCGCTCGGACCGGCCACGTTCACCGCGGTGCTGCCGGGCACCGGCGTGCCGCGTGGCATCGACCGCGACGAGGACGGCGTGCTCGACGGGCTCGACACGTGCCCGCACCAGGCGAACGCCGACGCACAAGACGAAGGCTGCCCGGACGGCACCGGGCCGACCGATCCGACCGACCCGACCGACCCGACCGACCCGACGGACCCGACCGACCCCGGCGACACCGGGGACGCGCCGGTGGC
>JBEBJC010000401.1:0-7213 GCA_040080105.1 Myxococcota bacterium | reverse complement strand
CGCTGCTCACCGCCATCGACAATACGCCTGCCAATGAAAGCGCCACTGTATACAAGCGCGGCATCATTTTCGTTGGTATCCCGGGGGTTCGGGGGCAGCGCCCCCGAGAGCGAAGCGATTACCTAGAATGCGCGCTTGCGTGGCTCGACTTGCTCGGCTTCGGTCTTGCAGTCGATGCACAACGTGGCCACCGGGCGGGCCATCAGCCGACCGTAGGTGATCGGGGCGCCACACGACTCACACACGCCGTACTCGCCGTTGTTCATCCGGTCCAACCCGTGGCGGATCTTGGACAACAGCTTCCGGTCGCGCTCCGCCATCCGCAGCGTGAAGTCGCGGTTCGACTCGGTCACCGCCAAGTCCAGCGGGTCGGCGTCGGTCTCGCGCACGTCGACCAGCTCGTTGACCGCCTCTCGGGACTGCGAGAGCAGCTCCTTGAGCTGCTCGTCCAGGATGGCCTTGAGGGTCTCGAGCTCTTCCCGCGTGAGGTACTCGTCGGCAGGCAGCATCCCGTTCCTTCCTGTTGCCGTGCCCCGCGGCACGGTCCCCGCGGCATCCGAGCTGCCGCGTCGTGGGTTGGGGGCCCTCCCGCGCTGGGCGCGGGCCGGGGCACGAGAGGATACACACGCTGGTCCCCGACGGCAAGGGACTTCTCTGCAATCTCGGCGGTCTCGCCGAACCGACAACGGGTGCGCCGTCAGTGCCGATCGTCGGCCGGCGCAGGGTTCACCAGGTGCGGCCGCATCATCGGCGCCACGTCCTGCTCACACGACCGGCCGCTGCGCTGCGACATCAGGGTCAGGTCGAGGATGATGTGGTTCGTCGCCACGTCGACCAGCGAGGGGTTGGTGGTCCACACCGCGTGGTTGTCGGCGCCGGGCTCGGACCCGCCGATCAGCGCCTCGCGCCGGTCGACCACCACCAGCACCTTGTGGGACCACCCGGCCTTCGCGTCGTCCGGCGCCGGGTCGATCCACGCCGAGAACCCGGGAGGCGGGCCGTCGAGTGACTCCGGGCAGTGCAGCACCCGGTGCAGCGGCCGGGTGGCGACCACCTCGAACACCGGCCGCAGCCGCTCGATCTCGCGTCGCCACATCGACACGTACACCGACCGCGACGCCGACCGGATCATGTCCCCGATCCGCTCGAGCACCTCGTCGTACCGCCGCACGATCCACACGGGCTCGGGCCGGGTGCGCTGCGGCAGTGAGCTCAGCGCCGCCCCGACCGCGTCGAGCCGCGAGGCGGTGGTTCGGCGCACCCGATCGAGCCACCGGTCCGGCGCGGCGGCGAAGAACCGCTGCGGCTCCTGCCCGACCGAGAACGCCGCCCCGACCTCCTCCAGCTGGCGCAGCACCTTGTACACCGCCGAGCGCGGCACCCCCGATCGCGATCCGACCTCGTACCCGGTGAGCCCCTGCCCCCCGTCGTCCTCCAGCAAGGTCAGGTACGCGAGCGACTGGTTTCGGGTCAACCCGAGCTGTTCGAGGTGGTCCACCAGCCGATCGGGGTCCATCGCGCCTCCGTACGTGTCGTGGTTCGAGGTAACTCATGTTAGAGTCACGGACCTTCGGAGGGGCCCATGTTCGGGTGGCTGCTGACCGTGCTCGGTGGTTGCTGCGGCAGCGGGCCGCCGCGATGGTTCACCCTCGAACCCCTCCTCCTCACCGGCGGATCGGCGACCGTCGACCTCGCCGGCAGTGTGATCGACGATCGCCCCGACGCGGAGCTCGTCCTCACCGCCACCTCCGGGCCCGACGTGATCGCGGATCTCGCGGGGACCGTGCTCACGGTCACCCCGCAGCCGGGCTGGCTCGGCGCGACCACCGTCCACCTGGTGGCCGAAGACGCGTGTGGCAACGTCGCCGAGGCCGACCTGCAGGTCGAGTCGGTCGGCACGGTCACCACCCCCGGCGGGGGCGGCGCGTGTGAGGTCACGTTCAGCTGGACCAGCCCGAACGCGCCCACCGGGGTGTCGGTGGCGGGCAGCTTCAACGACTGGGCCACCGACCGGAACCCGATGACGTGGGACGGCGGCGGGTGGACGTTGTCGATGCCGCTGCCGGTCGGCGCCCACGCGTACAAGTTCGTCGAGCGCACCGACGGGCCGTTCGGGACCACCGAGGCCTGGACCTGCGATCCGCTCGCAGAGTCGATCGTGTGCGAGGCCGGGTACAAGGATCCCGCGGCGATCGGGTTCGCGCACGAGTGCGTGCCGGGGGCCGCGTCGTGCAACTCGCTTGTGGTGGTCGAGGGTTGTGTCCGCCCGCGGGTCGAGGCCGACGAGGTGTACGTCGATCCGACCGGCCTCGGGCTGCACCTGCGCGCGGTGATCACCCCGGGCGCCGCCGCCACCGCCACGGTCGAGGTCACGCTCGACGGGTCGCCCGCCGAGGCCTCGGTCGACGCAGACGCAGTGACGCTCGACGTGGGCGGGCTCGCGCCGGGGCGCCACACCGCGCGGGTCGCGGTCACCGACGCGGCGGGCAACCGGTCCGACGACCTGTACGTCCCGTTCTGGCTCGACGGCCGCAGCTGGACCGACACGGTGATGTACTTCGCGTTCGTCGACCGGATGCGGAACGGCGACCCGACGAACGACGCCCCCACCGGCGCCACCGGGTCGGACTACGAAGGGGGCGACCTGCAGGGGCTGATCGACCTGCTGCCGTACCTCGACGACCTCGGCGTGGGCACGTTGTGGGTCAGCAACCTGCAGGACAACGCCGCGGGCGCGTGGGGCGGCGACTGCGACCTCACCTACAGCGGGTACCACGCGTACTGGCCGACCGACGCCCGCGGGGTCGAGGAGCACTTCGGCGACGCGGCCCTGGTCGAGGTGCTGGTCGACCAGGCGCACGCGCGCGGGATGCGGGTGGTGATGGACCTGGTGGCGAACCACGTACACGAGCAGCACCCGTACTACGTCGAGCACCCGGAGTGGTTCAACGACTACGCGTTCTGCAAGGACTCGGTGAACGGCCAGCTGAACTTCGACCGGATCCCCGAGACCTGCTGGTTCGCGCCGTACCTGCCCGACTTCGACTACGGCCAGCCCGAGCCGCTCGCCCAGCTCGTGTCCGACGCCGAACACTGGGTGAAGCAGTACGAGCTCGACGGCTACCGGGTCGACGCGGTCAAGCACATGCCGTACGCGGTGCCGTGGGACCTGCGCGCGATGATCGACCGCGAGATCGACCACGTGGACGCGGGCGGCGAGCGGCAGTTCTACACCGTGGGCGAGACGTTCGACGGGGCCGAACGGATCGCGTCGTACGTCGGTCCACACGGGCTCGACGGCCAGTTCGACTTCCCGCTGTACTACACGATGCGCGACGTGTTCGCGCGGAACCAGGGCGAGCTGGTCAACGCGCTGTACGCGTTCGACGCCAGCCGCGCCTCGTTCGGCGACGCGCCGATGAGCACGTTCCTCGGGAACCACGACGTGCCCCGGTTCGTGACCGACGCGTGGGTCGGCGGGGGCGCCGGCTGCGTGGGCACCGGGATCAACGTCGCGCCGGCGCCGGGCGACGCGTGGCCGTACGACCGGCTGAAGCTCGGGTTCACCTTCCTGCTCACGATGCCCGGCATCCCGCTGGTGTACTACGGCGACGAGCTCGGGCTCCCCGGCAACGCCGACCCCGACAACCGCCAGCCGCTCGCGTGGCACGCCGGGGACCTGGCCGGGGCCGCGTCGGTCGAGGACGTGGCCGGCCGCGTCGGGCCGAACCAGGCGTCGGTGGTGCGCCACCTGCGCGCGCTGATCCGCGCCCGCAACGACCACCCCGCGCTCCGGTACGGCGGGTGGACCGAGTGGTGGCGGGAGCCAGACCTGGTCGGGTACACCCGCAGCTCCGACGGCGACCACGCGCTGGTGGTGCTGAACCGGTCGGACACCCCGCGCACCCTCACCAACGGCGTGTCGTTCGCGGGGTTGCCCCAGGGCACCTACGTCGACGCGATCACCCAACAAGGGTTCCCCACCGCCGGCGACAGCCTGACCGTGTCCGTCGACCCGCGGTCGGCCCGCGTCCTGATCCTGGAGGCGCCGTGATCTCGTTCCTCGCCGGCTGTGCCGCCACCGACTACACCCACCTGTACGGGGTGAAGAACAAGGCCGACTCGCTGTCGTGGGAGGAGATCGGCGCGCTCGACGCGCTCGGACCGACGCTGATCGACCGCGGGGTGAACTTCGGCGTGTACGCCAAGAACGCCGAGCGGGTCGAGCTGCTCCTGTTCGACGACCCCGAGAGCGACCGGCCGACGCAGCAGTTCCCGCTGATCCGGTACGGCGACGTGTGGAACCTGTACGTCGAAGGGGTCGGGCCGGGTCAGCACTACGGCTACGCCGCGTGGGGCCCGAACTGGACGTTCGACGAAGCGTTCTACCCGGGCTCGGTGCTCGGGTTCCGCGCGGACGTAGACGAAGACGGCAACCGATACAATCCGAACAAGTTGCTGATCGATCCGTACGCGAAGGTCGTGCACCGGGACCACGACTGGTCGCGCGGCTCGGCGGCGAGCGGGCCGTACCTCGACCAGTCCACCTACGGGGCGGCGGCGAAGAGCGTGGTGATCGAGTCCGCGTTCGAGTGGACCGACGACACCTGGCGCGAGCAGCGGCAGAGCGACGCGCACCCCGGGCACCGGTGGAGCGACCTCGTGGTGTACGAGGTGCACGTCAAGGGGTTCTCGAACGCGCCCACCGCGAACCAGTTCGGCGTCGAGCACTTCGGCACGTTCCGCGGCCTCGGCGAGGGCGCCGGTTACCTCGCCGACCTCGGGATCACCGCGGTAGAGCTGATGCCGGTGCACGAGAAGCCGAGTGACGGCGGGTACTGGGGGTACAACAACCTGTCGTGGTTCGCCCCCGAGACCACCTACTCGTCGACGTGGCAAGACGGCGGCGAGCCGAACGAGATCGTCGACGAGTTCAAGGGGATGGTCGACGCGCTGCACGCGGTCGGGATCGAGGTGATCGTCGACGTGGTGTACAACCACACCGGCGAGGGCGGGTTGTGGCGGACGAAGCTGTTCTTCGACGACCCGGACGGCGACTGGATCTGCGATCCGGGGGCCGCGGTGAACCTCGACTCGCAGGAGGTCGCGTCGCTGCTGGGCTGGCGCGGGCTCGACTCGGCGTCGTACTACGTGCTCGAGAACGCCGGCCAGGGCTACTACGACGGCTCGACCGGGGTCGGGAACCAGGTCCGCGCGAACCACGAGCCGGCGCAGAAGATGATCCTCGACTCGCTGCGGTACCAGGTCGAGGAGCTGCACGTCGACGGGTTCCGGTTCGACCTCGCCGCGGTGCTCGGCGAGCCCGACGGCGAGTCCGGCAAGTACTGGACCGACCCCACCGACACCACGCTGAACCTGATCGCCGACGACCCGGTGCTGCAGCAGTACAACACCCGGATCATCGCCGAGCCGTGGTCCCTCGCGTACGACGGGTCGACCCAGTACCCGATGTCCGCCGGCGACCCCGAGATCGGCTGGGGCGAGTGGAACGGCAACTTCCGGGATTGGTGGAGGAACTTCCTCAACCAGGACGGATACCCGCTGAACGGGCGCGAAGGGGCGATCGACGGAGGCGGCGCGCTCACCGCCTCGTTCGACCGGTACGCGGCGTCCGGCAAGCGCCCGTACCACACCGTGAACTTCATCACCGCGCACGACGGGTTCACGATGTTCGACCTGTTCTCGTACGAGACCAAGGAGAACGGCTGCGGGCCGCTCAACCCGGTGTGCTGCTACGACGCGTGCAGCCCGTGGTGTGACCCCACGAGCGGCGAGCAGAACAACCACAGCCGGAACTGGGGCGGGGCCGACGAGTCGACCAAGCGCCAGATGATCCGCAACGCGTTCGCCGGCCTGCTGCTGTCCCAGGGCACCCCGATGATGCTCGGCGGCGACGAGTGGATGCGCACCCAGTACGGCAACAACAACGCGTACACCACCGCGTCCGACAACGAGTGGGCGTGGTTCCGCTGGGGAGAGTGGACCAGCGCGAACGGCAACAACGTGTTCCGGCACCGGATGCACGACTTCGTGCGGGACCTGATCGCGCTGCGCAAGCGGCACCCCGACGCGTTCGCCCCGATGGACTGGGCCGCGGGCGCGCCGATCGACTGGCTGTCGCCCGGCGGAGCGCCCGCCGACGGCGCCACCTGGGGGGGCCGCGCGATCCAGCTCGTGTACGGCGGCGAAGACCCGATCGCGGTGCTGATCAACCAGCAGCCCGAGCCGGTCGCGTTCACCCTGCCCCCGGGTTCGTGGGGGATGGTGGTCGACACCCAGGCGTACTACGACCGACCCGGGCGCAACGGCGAGCCCGCGGGCTGGTTCGACGAGCACCCCGAGGCCGACCCGTTCTCCTCGGCGAACGTCCGCATCGACGACCCGCTGCCGGTCTCGGGCAGCTACACCCTCGAACCGCGCACGTTCGTCGTGCTGGAGTCGCTGTGATCACCCTGCTCGCCGCGGTCGCCCACGCCGGACCGGTCGACGTGGGCGGATACTTCCGCGTGATGGCCCGCCCCGACACCCAGGGTGGAACGGGGCGCCTCGGATACTGGAACCTGTACGGTCGGTTGATGAACGAAGGTCCGTACGGGATGTTGGACTTCCGGTACGACGTGTGGGCGCCGGACCCGGGCTCCGACGCGCCCTGGACCAGCGTCCACGCGCGGATCGAGGGCGGCTCGATCCAGAACGCCGACCCGGCGAACGGGAACCTCGGCCAGTTCCGGCTGTCGCAGACCTACGTGAAGACCGGCAACGTGCTGCTGCCGGACGTGGTGTGGCAGGTCGGCACGCTCGAGTACTTCTTCGGCGACCTCGGACTGTACGACATCCGCCCGGCCACGCTGTTCTACGACACGGTCGGCGCCACCGGCCTGTACCGCTCGCCCCACCTCGAGGTGCTGGCGGGCGTGGGGGACTCCGGGTTCGCGCTGCGCGGGTCGCGGTACGACGCGTTGCCCACCGCGGGCGGCGCGATCCGGGTGCGGGCGCTCGAGTCCGGCCCGGCGGACGGGCCGCCGATCCTGCTGCTGCATGGATGGGGCGTCTCGAGCTATCTCTGGCGCCACAACATCCTCGCGCTCGCCTCGGCGGGACATCGCGTCGTCGCGGTGGACCTCCCGGGCCATGGACTCTCCGACGCGCCGGAGGGTGTGGGGGCGTACACGCTCGAGCGGTTCACCGCGCA
>JBEBJC010000400.1:0-7241 GCA_040080105.1 Myxococcota bacterium | reverse complement strand
GGGCGGCGCCGGGGGCACCGCGACCGGCGGAGCGCACCCGCTCGAGCTTGAACACCTCGTCGGCCGACGCGAGCTGGTTCAGGTTGAACGTCTCGGTCTTGAAGTTCAGCGACACCTCGCCGGTGAGCTTCGCCTTGGCTTCGAGCTCGGCGACCGTGTTGGTGTCGGTGACGTTGGTGAGGTACACCGCGGGGGTCTCGGTGACCTGGTACTCGCCGCTGGTCCACCGGCTCGACTCGCCGGACCGGCTGCGCCCGCGCCCGCCCCACGCCGACCGGTGGTTGGACTCCCTGTACTCCGGGCCGGTCTCCTCACTCGACTCGTGGCGGCCCTGCTCGGTGCGGGTCGTGCCGAAGTTCTCGTAGTCGTAGGTCTGGGCCTGGGTCCGCTGCGAGTCGGACGCGCGGAAGTCGAAGTTCAGCTTCGCGTTGATCCTGCCGTCGGTGACCACGATCCGGTTGATGCCCATCAGCACCATGGTGGCGAGCAGGCTCTGACGGCTGCGCGCGAGGTCGTTGCGCGCGGCGGGCACGAGCTTGTCCTCGATCGTCTCCTCGTCGAGCGACGTGATGCGCTCCGACATCCCGAGCTCTTCGGCGAAGTTCGGCAGGTCGCTGTCGTCGGCGCCCGGTCGGAGCCCGACCCGCGGGGTGCCGTTCACGATGTTCACCTGCATCAGGCCCGGGTACCGCCCCACCAGGTGGTCGCGCGCTTGGTTCGTGCTGACGTTGGCGTCGCGGAACTGGTTCAGCGACATCGTGACCGACTGCACCAGCTCGCCGTACGCCTTCATCTGCTGGATCGACGCGTCGACCACCGCTTGGAACACGCCCTGCACGAGCTCCGCGACGAACGCCGGGAAGTTGATCTGGCGCAGCATCTCGCCCGCCTGGTTCACCCCGGTCTTCACCGCGGCCCCGAACTCACCCTGCTTCACGTCTTGGGGACCCTTCTGGGTCGCCCCGCCGGTGAACCCGGCCCCGGGCGACTTTGGCGTCCCCGGCATCCCGCCGCCCGGCATGCCCCCGGGCAACGTCGGCGGCCCGGGTGGACCGGCCATCGGCACCGCGAACGGGTCGACCTGCTGCTTGAGCCGGTCGGCGACCATCGCGTCGGCGAGCGCGATCGTGTCGCGCATCACCTGCCGCTGCTCGTCGGCGCCGAGGCCGCGGAACCCGGGGCTCTTCGCGAGCAGCCCCTGGACCTGCTGCACCACCACGGGGTTGGCAACTTCGCTCACGGATCACCTCAGACGTGGTACGGGTCGGGCGAGGGGGCGCGGTGGCCCGGAGGCTGGGCGCGGCGGCCGCGCTGGGCGTAGCCGTTCGGGCGCAAGTACACGGAGCAGCGGCACGCCTGGGTCGGCACGACCCGGAAGCTCACCACGCTGATGTTCCCGGGCCCGTCTTCGTCGTCGGGGGTCAGCGCAGCGGCCCACTGGCGCAGCCGGCTCACCGAGTCGGGCCGCTCGTGCAACACGAGGTTCATCAGCCCGAACATCTGCGGCGGCGGGTCGGGCACGCCGCCCACCAGCACGTCGAGCTTCAGCTCCATCCCGCGGTGGGTGTCGCGCAGCCCGAGGATCACCGACCCTTCCGGCAACACGAACCGGCCGCCGAGCACCACCCCGACCGCGGTGAGCAGGCTCGGGAGCTGCGCGCCGATGCCGAGGCGGTTCAGCACCGGCTCGAGGTCGAGCAGACGGAGGTCGCCGCGGTGGAAGAAGTACAGGCGTTGCGACCCCCGTTGGCGGGTGCACGCGACCGAGGTGAAGATCGGGATCAGCCCGGGCAGGCAGTGGGTCGCGATCCGGGCCGCGTGCCGGAGGTTGGGGGTGAGCGAGCCGAGCTCGTCCGGGCGGAGCTCGTAGTACACCTTCGCCTCGTGTAGCCCCTGGGCGTCGGTCGCGAGCCCGACCCACGCGCCGAACCGGGCGGCGCCGGAGACCGCGGCCGTCCGCCACGGCTCGGACCGCTCGTCGAACCACCGCAGCGCCCCGGCGCCGTAGTTCTGGTCGACCAGGCGGCGGATCTCGCGGCTCGCCTCCTGGCTGCGCGCCTGCGGGGTGGCGTCGGGGCCGAGCGGCTCCAGGTCGAGCCGGAACGCGTCGGCGGACGCCTCGGAGAAGCTGTGCTCGAGCGGGAGGTGCCCGGGGGTCAGGGCGTTGTTGCCGTACCGGGGGTCGCCCACCGGCAGCTCGAAGCTGCGGTCGAGCAGGCCGCCGATCGCGTCCACCGGGTTGGCGGCGCCGAGGCGACGCGAGGCCGTCGTGAGCCGACGGCGCGCGAGCTGGGAGGCTGGCACGTTCATGGGGACTCCCTAGGCCTGAGGCAGGTTGCCGACGTTCGGCAGCCCGTTGACGCCGACCCGGTCGAGCGCCGACCGGAGCGCGGACTGCGCCGACCCGCCGACGCCGGGCATCTGCGGGATGGTGGACTGCTGGCGGAGCTCGACCGGCTCGGAGAACTTCTGCACCGTGTTCTCGACCGTACCGGTGACCGCGAGCCACTGCTCGACGTACCCGACCAGCTCCGGGTCCTTGAACAACGTCTCGGTGGTCGCGCTGTTCTTGACCGGCGCCGCGATGATCGACGACTTGTTCGCGAGCCAGAACAGCACCTTCGCGCCCGCGTCGGCCATCGTGCGGTACCGCACGCCGTTCTGCGCGCCGCCGAGGTACAGCTGGCTCACCCGCTCGACCAGCTGCCAGTGGTCGTTGACACCGTAGCCGGACAAGATCTCGGGCGCCGACAGCAGGTCGATCATCTTGCGCACCAGGTTCTGCAGCTCGACCGCGGCGAAGTGCGCCAGGCCGAACCCGTGCACCGACACGTTCACCGCGAGGTCGCGCGCGGACTTGTGCACCATCTCGGCCGGCACCCGGGTCGGCAGGTAGCTGTTCTCCTCGCGGTTGAGGTACGCCACCGACGACAGGAACCGGATCCACAGGTCGGTGAACTCTCGGTTGGGCGACCCCTCGTTCGCCGCGCCCTGAGCCACCCCGAGCGTGCGCCCGTACAGGCTGCGGCGCTCGATCTCGGTGAACCGGTCCGGCGCCGCCTTGATCCACTCGAACACCCGCTCGCCGGCGGGGCCGCGCACCACCGGGAGCATCCCGGTCACGAAGTGCTCCGCCACCTTCTCGGTGACCGCGAACAGCTTCATCTCCTCCAGCATCGCGCTGAAGTACAACATCCCGACCGCCTTGACGTTGTCGGGCAGGATGTCGATGGTGGTGCCGACCTCGAGGTCGGGGATCGACAGGTCGATCTGCGAGGCGTTGCCCTCGTACACGCCGCCCAGGGCCTGCGCGAGCGCGTTGAGCACCAGCCGCCGGATCTGCGGGTTCGCCGGGTCGACCCGCTCGTCGATCAGGCGCTCGGTGACCTCGGCGAGTTGCCGCACGTACACCGTGGTCTCGAGCGGCTCTCCGCCCGGGTCGATCCGGGTCGCTCCCTCGCGGTGCAGCACGCGGTACACCGCTTGGTACAGCGCCGCGTTGGTGTTGAAGTCCTTGACCGCCTGGGTCAGCGCCTCGACGAACCGGTCGAGCACCAACACCTGGTCGGCCCCTTCGACGATCAGCAGGTCGGTGGGGCCCTTGGTCCCGCGCAGCTGCCGGCCGAACGACGGATCCTCGAAGTTGCGCGCGAGCAGCAGCCCGTACACGCTGGCGAACAGGACCTTCTCGTCGAGCTCGAGGTCCGGGTGGGTCGCGCCGCGCGGCTTGAGCTTGCCGAACCCGCCCGGGAAGTTCGACGGTTCGACCGCGGTGCTCCCGTCGCGGTCGAACGAGAACTGCTCGCGGAGCAGGTGTCGGATCGCGATGTACAGCAACTTGCGCCGCGCGTTCTGCTCCGGGGCGTCCAGCGCGTGGATGTCGGGGTAGTGTTCGATGCAGCTCATGGACAAGCCTCCGGCAACTGTCGGGGATGCAGGGACGGGATCGAGGTCGGCCGGCGGATCCGGCCTCCGCCTACGGGACATGGCCTCCTCCGGGGCTCCCGGCCGGGGGCCGGGACGCGGTGAACCGACGTTCGAGCTCGGCGCGGAGCACCTCGAGCGCCCGCGGCACGTCGAGGATCCCCGCGCCGCACCCGGTGGCGTCGGCGGTGGGCGGGAACCGGCGCGCGCTCTGCATCAGCAGGTCGCGCACCAGCCCGGGGTCGACCGGGGTCGCGTGGCGGGCGAACACCGCGCACATCAGCGCCGCCGCACCGGTCACGAACGGCGCGGCGAACGAGGTCCCGGACTGCAGGTGGTACCCGCGCAGGCCCGAGGTCGGGATCCGCTCGCCGGGCGCACACAGGTCCACGTGGTCGCCGCGGGTGGTGAACCGGCTCGGGTGGCCGGTCGGGCCGACCGACCCCACCGCGATCACCCCGTCGAGGCACGACGGGTAGTACCGCTCCCGCCCGCCGCTGTTGCCGCTCGCCGCCACCAACACGCACCCGCGGCGGCGGGCGTACGCGACGATCTCGGCGTGTGGCGGTGGATCGGTCGGGCGCAGGCTCGACGCGGGCGTGCCGAACGAGAGGTTCAGCACCTTCGCCCCGAGGTCGATCGCGTGCTTGAGCCCCGCGTCGATGTCCGGGCCCGAGCCGATCGCGGTGACCGCCGCCCCGTGGACCCCGCGCGCCGCGGCGAGCACCCGCGCCGGCAGCAGCGACGCCGCGCCCACCAGCCCCTTCGGCAACCGCAGGCCGTTCGCGCCGAGGATCCCGGCGCACCCCGTGCCGTGGCCCATCTCGTCCGAAGGGTCCCGGTCGCGCGCGGCGTGGTCGCCGGTGAGCACGTACCCGCGCGACAGCTGCCCCGCCGGCAGATCCACCGTGTCGATGCCCGGCCGGACCCGCCCGGCGAGCTCGGGGTGGTCGGCCGCCACGCCGGAGTCGACCACCCCGACCACCAGCGCGCGGTCGCCCGGCTCGGCCCGCAGCGCCTCCGCGGCCCCGATCATCCGGTGCGCCCACCACGGGTCGACCACCGGCGGCGCCGCAGCGGAGAACGGGGTGACGGTGAGGTACACCGGCGACGCGGTCTCGACCTGCGCCAGGTCGGCCAGCGCGTCGACCAGCGACGGCAGGCTCGCGCCCGGGTCCACGTCGACGGTGAGCACCCGCGCGACCCCCGTCTCGTGTTCGAGCTCGGTCCACCGGCGGCGGCCGCCGTCGCGGCTCGACTCGGCCTCGTGCACCAGCCGCGCCCGAAACGCAGGGGAGAACCTCGCGAGCACCTGGTCGATCGCGCCTCCCCCGTCCACCCGGATCGCCGACGAGCGCTCGCGCCGCGACACCGCGCGCGCGGTCGGGAGGTGGTCGGTGGGGGTGCCGGGCGCCAGGCGCACCACGACCCGCCCCTCGAGCACCGGGCGGGTGCGCTCCGGCTCCCACGGCCGATCGGGCGCGCGGTTCACGGGACCTCCCGCGTCGACAGCGGCTCGACGGTGGACACCGGCTTGCGCAGCGCCTCGGGCGCGGCGGTGATCTCGTAGAACCCGGTCGCGGTCTCACCCGACCCGAGCACCACCTCGACCGGGCCATCGGCGTGGTGTGCGCGCGGGCGCACCACGATCTCGTGCGCCGAGGCCTGCAGGACCTCGACCGGCTCCCCCGACAGGCGGACCTCGACCGGCGGGCCTTCGCCGAGGTTCGCGCCGCGGATCCGCAGCAGCGACCGGCCGTCGCCCCGCTGCACCGGCGCGGTCCCGGTGACGGTCGGGCGAGACGCGCGCTGCAGCGCCGACTGCAGCCGCATCACCGGGATCCCGAGGTACGACTCCATCGACTTCGGGTCGGTGCCTTCGTTCAGCCGCTTGAACTGGCCGACGGTGCGCACCCCAGCGAGCTCGAGCCGGCGGCGGTCCTCGTCCTCGAGGCCGCCGCCGCCGCGCAGGTCGGACAGCGCGCGCGGGTCCTCCTCGGCCGACAGCGACACCGAGTTCTCCTCGGCCATCGCGCGGGTGATGGTGGTGAACCCGAGGCGCACCGTGCTCGCGCCCTCTTCGTTCGGGCCGGCGTGCCGCATGCTGATCCGGCCCTGGGGGTCACTCTCCCAGAACACCTTCAGGTCGACGCTCAGGTCCTTGAGCGCGAACGTGAGCGGTCGGCCGGCGCGCGCCTTCAGCGCGAGCAGGTCCTGCGCGCGGTCGAGCTGGGCGGTCAGGGCCTGGACGAAGTCCTCGACCGCGATCCCCCGCGACGCTGGCGCGCGGCCGTTCATCCGGCCTCCGTGCTCGACGGTTCCGCGGCCTCGACCCGCAGGGCGAGCCGCCCGAGCGGCGGGTCGAACCCGGTGGCGAGGCGGCCGCGCGGCAGCGACAGCTCGAGTGACCCATCGCGGGCGATCTGGGCCTCGATCGGGGCGTCCAGCGTCCACTCGGTCACCGCGAGCCCGGCGGGCGTGTCCCCCAGGGCACACGCGAGCCGCGCCACCAGCTGCTCGGCCGGGATCACGTTCGCTCCGTGCGGTTCGGACCCGGGGTGGGCGCCGGCTCGTCGGGGCGCTTCGCGTGGCGGGTGATCCGGCTCACGAGCTCGGCGTCGGCGAACCGGTTGATGTCGAACGTCTCGGTGCGGAACTTGATCTGCACCTCGCCGAGCAGGTCGGCCTTGATCGTGTCCTCGGTCTGGGCGTTGGCCTGCACCGTGGTGACCATCGTGGACAGCGCGGCCTGCATCGACGCGTCGCGCCCGGCGATGCCGCTCTGCTGGCCCCCGAGCTGCGCGGCGACCTCGGCCGACACCTTCTCGCGCGCCACCGCGTGGAACTGGAGCCGCGCGCGGATCTGGCCGTCCTGCACCACGATCCGGTTCAGCCCGAGCAACACCAGGGTCGCGAGGTGCTGCATCCGCTGCTCGCCGACCCGCCGGCGCGCGGCCTCGACCAGCGCCCCGTCGACCAGCTCGGGGTCGAGCGCCGAGCCTGCGAGGCCGTAGTCGGCGAGCCACTCGGGCGTGGTGCCTTCGGCCCCGCGCCGGGGCGCGATCTTCGGCTGGCGGTCCTCCCCGGGGCGGGGCAGGTCGAGCACCAGCTCGCGCGGGTGGCGCTCGGCCAGCTGGTCGCGCGCCTGGTTCGGCGAGACGTGGTCCGCGGTGAACTGGTCGATGGTCTTCGCCAGACTGGCGACGAGGTTCGCGTACTCCCGCACCTGCTGCACGGTGGCGTCGACGATCGCCTGGAACGTGCCCTGGATCAACCCGGCCACGAACGCCGGGAAGTCGATGCCGTCGAGGGCCTGG
>JBEBJC010000399.1:0-7245 GCA_040080105.1 Myxococcota bacterium | reverse complement strand
CCCGCACCTCGGGGTGGAGCTGAAGTCGATCCCGTGTGATCTCCGCGGCCACCCGTCCGAGTCGACCTACGTGTGCACCGCCCCGCTCGCCCCGGGCGCGCTCGGCGGGTGGGCCGACGCGTGGGTGCGCCGCAAGCTGTCGCGGGTGCTGTGGCTGCCGCTCGTGCCCGCCGGCGCCGACCGGGTGGTGGGCTCGCCGGTCGTGTGGTCCCCGTCACCCGACGAAGAGGCGGTGCTGCGCGCGGACTTCGAGGAGCTGGTGACGCTGCTCGCCGACGGGGCGGTGTGGCAGATCGACGGGCGGAGGGGCCAGGCGCTGCACCTGCGCCCGAAGGCGGCAGACGGCGAGCCCGCCGCGTGGGCGGTCGACGAAGACGCCGGCTGGGTCCGCCAGACCGCCCGCGGGTTCTACTTGCGGCCGTCGTTCACCCTTGCGATCTTGTCCCGCCACCTGCTGCTGCCGGAGTGAACATGTCCGACGCCGACCGCGACGCGCTGCGGTCCCTCCTGTCTCCCTACGCGCGGGCGGTCGCGGAGCTCGATCTGACCGACGCCGAGCGCGCCCAGGCGCTGCTGAACGAGCGGTGGCCGGCGTCGACGCTCGCGCCGCTCCGGAAGGCGCTGATCGACGCGAACGACGCAGGGTGGCTGACCCCGAAGCGGGCCACGCCCGAGCTCACGTTCGGCAGGGTGTCCAAGCCGCTGCCCGAGCTCGGGGGCTGCAGCATCGACGCGGTCGACATGACCGGCGCCGGCGCGCCGCACACCCACCCGAACGGCGAGGTGAGCCTGTGCTTCGCCACCCACGGCGCCCCGCGGTTCATGGGGTTCCCCGAAGGGTGGGTGGTCGCCGCCGCCGGCAGCCGCCACGTGCCGACGGTGACCGACGGGCGGATGGTGATCGTGTACTTCCTGCCCGGCGGGGCGATGGTGTGGGACAGCTGATGGAGAACGACGACCTGTACGATCTGGTGTACGACGCGGTCCGGCAGGCGCTCGCCGACGATGGCCACGGCGGGGACGTCCGGCTGTCGAAGCGCCTCGTGGGCGGCGCGGTGTTGTTCCGCGACGGTGAGGGCCGGACGGTGAAGGAGGTGGACACCACCGTCTTGTTCCGCAAGATCACCTCGATCCGCGACAAGCTGCGGGTGCTCGAGCAAAAGCTGAACAGCACCGAGGCCTTGACCACCGAGGACCGAGGGGAGCTGCAGGGCTACATCACGCGGTGCTACGGCTCACTCACCACGTTCAACTTCCTGTTTCGCGAGGAAGAAGACAAGTTCAAGGGCACCGGCGACTGACGTCCGCCGCGCAACCGCGGCGACACCCAGCGGAGACGATCGCTGCCGATCGGTGGTTTCGCGAGCCGCCGACGCGGCCGCTGGTGGAGGCCCCGTGGACATCGGGATCGAGACCCACCGCGCGATCGAGGACGCCTGCCGGGCGCTCGCGGACCGCGACGACCCCGACCGCCGGAGCCTGGGGCTGACGCTCCGCTCCCGCGACGATCTGCCCGAGGCGCCGCGCCGGTTGGTGTCGGCGGTCGCCGACCGGCTGGTGAACGGGTTCCCGCCCGGGGTCGGCACCGCGACCGGCGACGCGATCGTCCGGTCGGCACTGCGCGCGGTGCTCGAGTCGGACGACGGGGTGATCGCCGATCACCTACACGCGCTCGACGCGCTGGGCCCGGTCCCGGAGTGGAGCGACCTGTTCGCGCCGATCCACCTGCAGCGCGCCCCTCGCGATCCCCCTCTCCCCAGCCGGCAGCGCCCGAGCCGGCTCGATCGGCTCGCTGCGGTGCAGGTGGTCGCGATCCCTCTGCTGCGCACCCACGCGGCCGAGGTCGCCGAAGGCCGGGTCGACCCGTCACTCGAGCGGGTGCTGGACCAAATCCACGACGACGCGACCTGGTTCGGGTGGACCGCGGTGACGTCCCTCGCCGAGCGGTGCCTCGAGCGCACCACGACCTTGTCGACCCTGCTCGACGCGCTCACCGCGCTGGCCGACGCGATCGAGCGCGGCGCAGAGGGCGCGCCGGTGCCGCAGCTCGACCGGCTCCTCACCGCCCCCTGACCGCCGCGAGCGCGCGCCGGGTGGCGTCCGGGGCGTCGGCGTGCTGCGCGAGTGTGCGCCGCCACGCGCGGGCCCCGGGCACGCCGGTGAACAGCCCCATCAGGTGCCGGTGCACGTGCCACGGCCGGAACCCCGTGGGGTGTGGCCGGCGGACGTAGGACTCGACGGCTTCGACCAACCCCTCGGCATCCACCGACGGCTGTTCGACGCCGAACACCACCGCGTCGGCGCGGGCGAGCATCATCGGCTGCTCGATGACCGCGCGGCCGATCATCACCCCGTCGACCGCGTCGAGGTGGCCGACCGCGGCCTCGAGCGTGGTCACCCCGCCGTTGAGCTCGATCCACAGCGCTGGACGAGCGCGCTTGAGCCTCACCACGTCGTCGTACCGCAGCGGCGGGACCTCGCGGTTCTGCTTCGGCGACAGCCCGGCGAGGATCGCGATCCGAGCGTGCACCACGAACCGGTCGCACCCCGCCTCCGCCACCACGTCGACGAACCGCTCCAGCTGCTCGTAGCTGTCGAGGTCGTCCACCCCGATCCGGTGTTTCACCGTCACCGGGATCGACACCTGGGCCCGCATCGCGTGGACCCCCTCGGCGACCTTGTGCGGGGTCTTCATCAGCACCGCCCCGAACGAGCCGCTCTGCACGCGGTCGGACGGGCACCCGACGTTGAGGTTGACCTCGTCGTAGCCCATGTCCTCCGCGATCCGGGCGCACTGGGCCAGCAGGGCGGGGTCGTCGCCGCCGAGCTGCAGCGCGACCGGGCGCTCCACCGGATCGAACCCGAGCAACTTCTCGCGGTCGCCGTACCGGATCGCCTGCCCGACGACCATCTCGGTGTACAGCAACGTGTGGCGGGAGAGCTGGCGCAGCACCCACCGCAGGTGGCGGTCGGTGTGGTCCATCATCGGCGCGACCGACAGCGGCCGCCGCTGTCCGCGCGCGGGCATGGGCCTACCGGTAACTCACCGACGGCGGCGCAGCGCGAGCACCCCGAGCAGCGCGAGCCCGCCCATCGACCCAGCGCCTGTCCCGGTGGAGGCACACCCGCAGCCGAGGCTGCTGTTGTGCGCGTCGACCAGGTCGAACAGGTCGGCGGTGAAGTCCGCGATCACCTCGGGAGCGCCGGTCTGGCCCGTCTGCTCGATCACCTGGGCCTTCTGATCGCCGAGCTCCTCGAGGTACTGCAGCTCGGTCATCCCGCGCTCCATGAGCCACGCCTGGCTCGGCAGCTCGATCTCCCGCCCGTCGGCCAACACCAGCCGGCGCGGGGCCTCGAACCGGTCCCGCCCGTTGCCACACTCGAACACCTGGTCGGCCGTGCGGCGGCGCGACACCTCGCCCCGCTTCATGTCGTGGTTCAGCACGAACGTCGGGTCGACCGTCATCTCGGCCGCGTCGAGTGACGAGGTCATCCGCGACAGGAGCGGGTACTGGTCGAGCAGGTTCTGCGCGGTGCGCGCCGGCTCGATCACCCGCGCCAGCAACACGTCGGTCGCCGCGTCGACCCCGCCCACGAACTCCGCCGGCCCCACGCAGTCCGGGCAGTTGTAGTAGGTCGCGCCCATCCCCTCACCGAGCGCCAGCTGGTCCTCGAGCACCTCGAACATCTCGGGGGGGACGGCCAACAGCACGGGCCGGATCCGATTGAGCCACGCCACCGGGCCGGTGGAGGCCCGGATCGACGCCTCGTCGAACGCCGCCTCGTCGAGCAGCGGCCGCACGATCGACGAAGCGCCGTAGTAGTCGGTGGCGAACGCGTGGCCGCCGGCCTCGTTCGCGGCCTCGGTGATCACGTCGGAGTAGTTGATCCCCTGGTTCCACCAGTCGATCGCCGCGTCGTTGATCTGCACGTGGAGGTAGCTCTCGGGCACCGCGCGGGTGTTCGCGAACACGTAGGCCTCGAGCCGCATGTCCGGGGTCGCCGACACCGAAGTGAGCTGCACGGGCACGATCGCGCGATCCCCTTCGTACCGGAGCGCGAGCGGTGCGAGATCGCCCACGTCGGAGCCCTTCTTCAGCTTCAGCGCCACGAAGTAGCCGGCCTCGGACACGTACGGCGCGATGGCCTCCTCCGACCCCTCGGGCAGGTCGAACGCGTTCGCGTCGAGCCACCCGAGCAGCGCCTCCGACGAGGTGGCGCGCAGGGTCACCGTCTCGTACGGACCGACCACCTTCTGGTCGATCACCGACACCCCACCGTTGCCCGCGCTGGTGGTCATCGCAGCGTCGGACACGGCGGCGAACTCGGCTCCGCCGAACATGAAGTCGCCGTCACCACGGCACCAGCCCTCGTCCACGGAGTTCAGCACGAACCGCGGCGCGGTGGCGAGCGCGACCCGGTTGAACAGGGCGCCGGAGGTGAGGAACAGGTCCGGCACGTCCGGGACCGGCACGATCCACGCGAAGTCCTCCGCGTCGCCGGTGTAGGTGATCTGCACGTGCATCTCGACCAGGTCGTGCGCCTCGTCGACGCCGAACACGATCCGCTCCGCCGCCTGCAGCACGGGGCGGTTCAGGTTGCACGCGAACCCGCCGCAGGCAACCGCGTCCTCACCGAGCAGCGCCAAGGTCATCCACATGTCGGTCCTCCGTTGCGTTCGACCAGCCCCGTGCAACGACCGTACCATCCTAACGATCTGCCGTGTGTCGGCGCCCGCGCGGACCGGTCGCGCGGGGCGCGGGCGAACCACGACGCCCGTGTCAGGCCGCGCGGACCGCGCCCTGGGACACCGGCTCGGTCAGCGCGGCGGCGAGCACCTCGTCCATGTGGTCCACCAGGACGATCTCGAGCTGCGCCCGGATCTCGGCCGGCAGCTCGTCGAGGTCGGGGGCGTTCCGGCGCGGCAGGATCACCCGGGTCATGCCGTGGCGGTGGGCCGCGAGCACCTTCGAGTGGATCCCGCCGACCGGGAGCACCCGGCCGCGCAGGGTGGCCTCCCCGGTCATCGCGGTGTCGTCCCGCACCGGGCGGCCCGACAGCAGCGACGCGAGGGCGGTGAACATCGTGACGCCGGCCGACGGACCATCCTTGGGGACGGCCCCTGCGGGGACGTGCACGTGTACGTCCTGGTCCTTCAGCACCCCGAGCGGGATGCCGAGGGCCCCTGCGTTCGACAGCACGTAGGTGAGCGCAGCGCGGACCGACTCCTTCATCACGTCGCCGAGCTGGCCGGTGAGCACCAGCCCGCCGCCGGCGCCGGGGAAGGTCGAAGCCTCGACGTACAGGACGTTGCCGCCCACCGGGGTCCACGCCAGGCCGCGCGCGATGCCGGGGCGACGGGTCACCTCGTGCTCCTCTTCGACGAACCGGACCCGCCCGAGCAGCTCCGGGAGGTCGTCCACGTCGACCCGCAACGGCTCGGAGCCGCCGCCCCGCGCCGCCTTCACCGCGGCGGCGCGGTACACCTTGCCGAGCACCCGCTGCAGCTCGCGCACCCCCGCCTCCCGGGTGTAGCCCGAGATCGCCGCGGCCAACGCCTCGTCGGTGAACGTGACGGCGTCGGCCGGGAGCCCGGCGTTGCGCGCCACCCCTGCGAGCAGGTGGTCCCGGGCGATCTGGAGCTTCGCCTCGAGGCCGTACCCCGGGATCTCGATCAGCTGCATGCGGTCGCGCAGCGGGCCCGGCACGCCGGCCAGGTCGTTGCTGGTCGCGACGAACAGCACCTTGGACAGGTCGAACGGCACCTCGAGGTACCGGTCGACGAAGTGGTGGTTCTGCTCGGGATCGAGGATCTCGAGCAGCGCCGACGCCGGGTCGCCCCAGGTGCCGGTGCCGAGCTTGTCGACCTCGTCGAGCAGCACCACCGGGTCGGCGGTGCCGGCCCGCCGGATGCCCTCGATCAGGCGGCCGGGCCGGGCGCCGATGTAGGTGCGGCGGTGGCCGCGCAGCTCCGACTCGTCGCGCACCCCGCCGAGCGCCACCCGCACCAGCTTGCGGCCGGTGGCGTCGGCGATCGCCTGGCCGATCGAGGTCTTGCCCACGCCCGGGGGGCCGTTGAGCAGCAGCACGTCGGCGCGGCCGGTCCCCGCGAGCTTGCGCACCGCGAGGTGCTCGACCACCTGGCGCTTCACGTCCGCGAGCCCGTGGTGGCTGCGATCGAGCGCCGCCTCGAGCGCGGTGAGGTCGAGGTCGACCGCGCTGGTGCGCCCCCACGGCATGTCGGCCACCCACTCGAGCCAGTCCACCGCCACCGATCGCTCGGGGGACGCGTTCGACAGGCGCTCGAGCCGCCGGATCTCGCGGTCGACCACCTCGCGCACCTCGTCGGGGAGCTCGCGCGCCGTGAGCCGCTCCCGCAGGCGGTTCAGGTCGTCGTCGTCGCTGCCCTCCCCCAGCTCGTCGCGGATCGCCTTCAGCTGCTGGCGCAGCAGGAACTCGCGCTGCTGGTCGCGGGTCGCGTTCTGCACCCGCTCCTGGATCGAGTCGCGCGCGGCGAGCGCCTCCCGCGCCTTCACCAGCTCCACCATCACCTTCTCGGCCCGGGTGACAGGGTCGTGGGTCGTGAGCAGCTCCTTGTGCCAGCTGCCCTCGACGTGCTCGAGGGCACCGGCCACCGCGTCGGCCAGGATCGAGGTCGGCAGCGCGAGCAGCATCGGCACCTGCGCCGCCCGCCCGAACACCTCGGCGGCGCGCTGGACCTCGGCCCGCAGCGCCTCGCTCATCCCACGGCCCGCGGGGTCGTCGGGCCACACCTCGGCCACCGGGACCAGCGTGGCCTCGAGGTGCGGCTTGGTCGCGGTGAACCCGGTGAACGTCACCCGGCCGAGCCCTTGGAGCACGACCCGCTCGGTGTCACTGCCCGCTGCGCGCTGGCGCTCCACGACCCGCGCGAGCACGGCGGTCGGCAGGAGATCGGAGGGCTCCGCGTCCGCCACGGGGTCGCGCTGAGCGGCGACCACTACGAACCCGGAGGTGGCGGCGTCGAGCGCCGAGCGGGACTGGGCGCGGCCGACCACGAACGAACCGAACGAGCCGGGGAGCAACACCCCTCGGCGGAGCGCCATCACCGGCAGCGGGCTCGGAAGGTCGGCGGGGAGGAGGAACGGGTAGGTGTCGGCCATCGGGGACTCCGTGGGAAGCGGCGCGTCGCGCCGTCCGTGCCCCGTTCGTAGGCACTCCCCTCCCCCGGTCAACGCGACCTCCCCAGGCGGGGGGGCCGCTCCC
>JBEBJC010000398.1:0-7251 GCA_040080105.1 Myxococcota bacterium | reverse complement strand
CACCACCGTCGATCGGGGTCGGTCGCGGATTCCACCACCGTCGACCGGGTTGACCGCGGATTCCACCACCTGGCCGCGGTTCGACACCCCCGCCGACAGCGCCCGGGGAGCGGGTGCGCGAGCTGTTCGAGCCGCTCGGGTACCAGGTCGCGACGGTCGAGCTCGGGGCCGACGTGGTCGAGGTCGAGCTGTCCCACACCGTCGCCACCCGCCGGCTGCTCGACCACCCCCCGCCTGCAGGCCCGCATCGACTGGCTGGCCGAACACGGCGCCAGCGCAGCCAGCGGGGAGTGAGCGTCGCTGGCGACCCGTTGGTGGAGATTGGGAGCACATCGAGCTGGCACCCGGCCGCAGCTGGATCACCCTACTCCGGGCAGGCCCCTTCCTCCACGCCGAGGCAGCCCCCGCCGCAGGCGGCCTCCGCGCAGTCCCGCGCGTCGTCGTCGGACCAGGCCGTGGTGTGGACGGTATTCCCTCGAGCACTGTCGAACGGAGTGTGGATGCAGAAGGGGAGCGTGGTCAGCTCGGAAATGTCCTCCACCAGCTCCACTCCGGCGACGCCGGTGTAGCTCTCAGCGCATGCCCGAGCCTCCTCCAGGGTGTCTCCCCTCCCGGTGACCGGCCCGAGCGAGCAGTGGAAGTCCAGCGCGCGCGGGGAGCGGGCCCCGAACGTGGCCGTCACGGATCCGATGCAGTCGGTGTCGCTGACCATGCAGCTCCCATCGGTGCACACCCCGCCGCCGGGGCAGGACTCGCCGGCGCAGCAGGCGCCGCCGGGGCTCCCGCAAGAGCTGCACTCATAGTGGCCCGTGGCTCCGGGCACGCAGCTCAGGTCTCCGTCGCAGATCGGATCGCGCATCGAGCAGCACCGCTCGCCTTCGGCACCGCAGGTGGAGTCGCAGGTGAAGGTGGAGTAGTTGCAGTCCAGCCCAGCGTCGCAGTATTCGAAGAAGGTGCCGTCGTTGCAGCAGGCGCCGGCGGTCCCGGGGGTCCCGGGGGCCAGGCAGTCGTGGTGGCAGCCGGCGAGCAGGAACAGGATGGTTTGCATGGGTGCCTCGATCAGGGGGTGGTGAGGAGGTAGAGGCCGAGGGCCTTCGACTTGTCGGTGGCCCAGACCAGGATCTCGCCGGCGTCGGTGATCTGGACGGCCTCCTGGAGGGTCAGCCCCGGCTGGACCAGGTCTTGGAGGAGGCGGGCGCCCTCGTTGGCGGTGTAGAAGAACGGCCCCGCTTCGCCCTTGGCGCCGTGGGCGTTGCCGACGATCCACCCGGCCCCGTTGACCGACACCGCCTCACCGCTCACGAACCCGCTCGGCAGGGCGATGGTCTCGAGCTGCTGCTTCTCGCGGGTGTACACGAACGGGAGCGTCACGCCCTTGGCGTCGGTGGCGCTGCCGACGATGGTGCCGAACAGGCTCTCGGCGGTGGCCACCACCGCGCCGCCGGTGGTCCCGAGGTCGTGGCTAGTCTTGCCGTCATGCCACGCGGCGTGGGAGACCAGCATGTCGTCGAGGTAGTTGAACGCCAGGTGGCCCGCGTTGTCCAGGCCGACCGGGGTGGCAGCGCCGGGCGCGTCGTAGGTGGTGATCACACCGTCGGACCAGGTGGCCAGCGTCCCGTACTGCTCGCCGAACGCCACGTCGTAGGCGCTGATCCCGGCAGCCTCGAAGTCCGGCACCAGCGAGACCTTCCCGTCGGTGATGGCGTACGAGACCTCCTTGCCGGACTTGTCCACTGCGATCCCGGCCAGGCTACCCCACCGGCTCAGGTGCACTGTGACCGGCTTGAACCCGGCGAGCTCGGGGCCCCACGAGGTCGTCACCCCCTTCGCGTCCACCGACACCAGATCGGTCCCAACGATCGCCGCGGTGTCCCCGTTGGCGTTGCGGGCGGCGTCGAGCAGGCAGGTGGGGCACTCCAGGAAGGCGGGATCGATCGCCGGGCGAAAGATCAGGTCCCACAGGGTGAGGTTGCTCTCCAGACACAACAGCGATCCCTCGATCTCGGTGGTGACCGACACCGACACCCCTCCGGCCGCGGCGCGCAGCGTCAGGGGGCCCTCGTAGCGATCCGCCACCACCACGCTGAAGCGGGCGGAGTCTCGGCCGGGCGGCACCCGCACCTGACGGGTGGGGGTGGCCTGCGACCTCGAGCTGTACAGGTCCACCCACGACCCGGTCCCCACCGCGGGGCTCTGGAGGTGGACGGTGCCGGTGAGCACCTGGACCTCGGAGCTGGTACAGATGTGCACCGGCAGCTCCACCTCCACGCTGGCGAGCAGCGGGCGCGGCAGCCCGGCGTACAGGTGGAGCGCCCCGAACGAGGCGTCGGTGTCGAACGAGAGCCGGAACGGCCACACGTCCTGCCACCCGTGGAGGTGGATCTCGCTCGACACCATCTCCAGTGCGACGTTGTACGGGCACACCGCCGCCCAGCACCGGGCGTCGGCGTCGCCCGGGATGTACCGCGCCTGCAGCACGACGGTCCCACGCACCGACTCGATGTGGGTCGGGATGATGCCGGTGTCCGGCACGTCGTACGGGGTGGCGAGGGTGTGGTCGAACGTCCAGGTCAGCCGGTCGCCTCTGGCCGTCCCGGTCAGGGCGATGTCGTCCGGAACGTCAAATCCCAGGGAGGCGGCGGCCACCGTCACGTCGAGGGTGCCGGGCGCCTTGCTGACCCACTGGTCGTCGAGTCCGAACACGCCCCCTTCGGTGTGGACGTAGGATTGGGTGAGCAGGAGCGCGGTGCCGGCCCGCACGTCGTCTACGGGGGTGGCCATCGCCGTGGTCCCCCGCAGGGCGATGGCGAGGACGACCAGGGCGCGGCGTGCCCCAGGGTCGAAGAGGGACGAAGCCATTGTTCTCTCCAGGGTGTCAAGGTGCGCGGCAAGGCCGTGCGGCCCGCCGGTCCTCGTCCACCCAGTAATCGTGGGTCGCCTCGTTGCCGCTGACGGAGCACTGACCATTCGCTGACCAGTCCGCCTTCGGTTCGCGCTGAACGCGAACCTCCACTTCCATGCGCTGGTGCTGGACGGCGTCTACGACCACGACGAGGCCGTGTTCCACTCGGTTCCCGCGCCGACCACCGCCGAGGTGCAGGCGGTCGTGGACCGCGTCCGGTCTCGGTCGAGGCACTCCTGCGACGCCGGGGGTTGGAGGGTGAGCTCGCCGGAGAGGACACCGACGGCGACGACGACGCTCAGCGGCTACTCCTGGCGGCCTCGGTCGCCGGCCGGGAGGCGCCCGGCGTGGAGCGCTCGGGCTGCGGGCCGGCGCCAAACCTCGGTGGATGCGGCAGATGGCTGTCCGCCGACTTCCAGACCGCTGCGCGGCTGCCGGTTTCTTCAATCTCCACGCGGCCGTCCGCATCGCGCCGCACGATGTCGAGGCCCTGGAGCGCCTGTGTCGCTACGTGCAACGCCGCCGTTGTACCACGACCGCCTCTCCCAGCAGCCCGACGGGCGCCTGTTCCTGAAGTTCAAGCGGGGCTGGGACGACGGGACCACCGTCGTACTCACTCCCCACCCGCTCATCGCCCGGCTCGTGGCCATCATCCCCCAGCCGAGGCGCAACCTCACCCAGTACCATGGCGTGTTCGCGCCGGCGGCGAAAGGGCGCGCCGACATCGTCCCCGGACCTCGACCGGCACGGTCTCGGTGCCGCCGAGGGCGACGATCGGGGTCAGGAACCCGAGTAGGGTCAGGAAAAAGGGACGTTGGGCCATGTCGCGCTCCGTGTGCGGTCCGCCCGCACACGCAGCACCTACCGATGCGGATCTCACCGGGATCGCGCGGGTTGCCTCAGGGTGTCGTGGGGGGCGGACGAGGCCCGTCCACCACCTCGGCGAACGTTTCCAGCGCGGCGTCCCAGGCTTCGGGACGGGTGACATCGACGTCGAGGTGCCGCGCGACCAGCGCTCCGACCTCGAGGGTGCCGGTGTCCCGCAGCAGGGCCCGCAGCCGGACGTCGAAACCGGCGGGTTCCCGTTCGAACGACCGGACCACGAGCTGGCTCGACGCGGCGCCGACCACGTGCCCGAGGCTCGCGAGCGTCCGCGGTCCCAGGAACCCGGGGGAACACCAACCGTTTGGGAGGACCTCGATCCCCACCTCGGTGGCGGTGGAGACCCACAGATCGGTCAGGCGGTCGCTGGTCCACGGGCGCTCCCCCCGATCCTCCAGCAGTCGGAGCTCGAAGCGGAGGGCGGCGGGGATCGCGGTCAGGTAGCGGTCGAACTGGGACGCGACGTAGCGCGCTGCGGGGCCAGCCGGGGCGTGGCGCCGGTAGAGGTGCTCGGCGAAGACGCTCGCGAGCTCGGCGAGGCTGTTCGGGAAGTACACCCGACCGAAGGGCAGCCCACGCATCGCCATCAGGTGGTGGGCGTGGCCGAGCTCGTGGGCGAGGATCAGGGCGTCGAGGGGCGTCCCTCCCCAGCTCAGGGCGATGCGCGGCTCGATCGGAGCGACGAACGGGTGCATCCAGGCGCCGCTGCTCTTGCAGGGGCGCGTCCCGGACTCGATCCAGCCGCGGTCGTGGACCTCGTCGACCGACGCCGCGAGCTCCGGGCCGACGGCGGCGAAGGCGGCGCGGATCGTGGTGAGCGCGTCGTCGACCGAGAGGGCGGCGTCGGAGTCCAGCGGCGGCGGGGCCAGACGGTTCCACGGCAGGGCGCAGTCGATGCCGGCGATCTCCGAGCGGAGCGCCACCGCCTGCCGACCGAGCTCCGTCCCCCGGCGGAGCCAGGCGCCATCGAGCGCTCGCCAGGTCTCCCAGCCGACGCGCCCGTCGCGGAAGGCGGAAGCGACGGCCTCCTCCGGCGAGCGGAGGGTCAGCCACACAACACGGGCGTCGATGGCGTCGGCCCAGAGATCCTTCCACGCGCCGCGGTGATCGTCGCGGGCGGTGGCGGCGGCCTGCCGGATCGACGCGTCCGGGTGGGCGCGGGCGAAACCGTCGGCGACCGCGGCCCCCACCTCGCGGCCGCCGATCTCGGCCCGGAACGACCGCTCGAGGCCGGAGGCGATGCCGGCCCACAGGGCGGGCCCGGCGGGCGCGAGGCGTTCGCGGTGGTCCGCAGGCTCGACCGCCGCGAGCTCAAAGTCGAGGCGCGGACGGAGGTCGGCGAGCTGCGGGTGGTCCATCACCTCCGCTCGGGCGTCCGCGGGCAGCGCGGCGACCGCCCGGAGCCACTCGCGCTCGGACCGATCCAGGGCCGCTTCCAGCGCGGACCAGACCGGCCGGCGCGCCCGGTCGACCGGGCTCCGAAGACCGGTGGAGGCCAGAGCGCGGAGCGTCGACCCCTGGTCCCACACGGCCGGGACGACCGCGCCGATCCGGGTACCGCGGTCGACCAGCGAGGCGGGGTCGTCCCCGGAGGGCAAGGTGTCTAGCTCGGTTCGGAGGCGGCGCACCTCCCGGTCGAACGTCCCGTCCTCGAGCGCGGTGAAGCGGGCGCCGAGCCAGCGTGCAGCGATGTCGTCCATCGGATCCTCCGGACCGCACGGTACGGAGGGGCCCGCCGAGCGGCCGGGGAGAATCGGGACTACAATGAAGGAGGGGGGAGGTCGGACGTCGAGCCCGGCGGTAACTCGTCCGGTCCGTACACGGCGCTCTGCCGGATCCGGCCGCAGAGGACTGGGCTGGTCCCGCCGAGGGGCAGCCTGGGTCGATGCTCTCGGGAGCGCGCTCGGGTACGTTGGTGCGCCCGACGGGCCCGCGGTGGAGGCGAGGTTGCTCACGATCGACGATCTGAACATGATCGTGGCCGTCGCCGAGGGCGGGAGCCTGACGGAGGACGCTTCGCGCCTCGGCGTCTGCCTGAACGCCGTCAGCCGGCGTCTCTTGCGGCTCGAGGAGGTGGTCGGGCTGCGACTCGTCGAGCGGACCACGCCGGGTGGCGTCGGCTCGACCGCGAGCGGCTCGACACCCAGCTCCGGAAGGGCCCCGAGCAGAAGCTGCGGGAGTTCGCGTCGCGCGAGTGGGTCACCCGGTCGATGCTCCAGAACGCGTTCGACGCCGTGCCGATCGTCAGCGGCGACGGGGTGAGCCCGCCGCCGGACGCGCGGGCCGGGGTGGCGCTGGCGCGGCGGCTGGCCCGGGCGCTCGGCGGGCATGTCGCGGTCGACAGCCGGTCGGGCGTCGGCACGGCGATCAGCCTGCGGATCCCGATCGAGCCGGGCAAGGTCAAGCGGGTCCCGCGGTCGCCGACGGGCCGCGACCGTCCGGCGCGGGTCGAGGCGCGCTGATCGGCCTCACCCCGTGCCCCAGCCCGTGCCCGTGCCCTTGCCCCAGCCTCGCCGCCGGTCACCGGAGGGTGACCCGCAGGACACACGCCGGATCGAGGTGCTCGAGCATCCACTCCGCGAGCGCCAGCGGCTCCGCAGGGTCGGCGGCGACCCCGGTGTCGCACCGCTCGCACCGCTCGCACCGCACGTCCACCGCGCCCGCCACGTCCGGGCGCCACACCCGCCGTCCCCCGAGGCGATCCTGGGCCGCCGCGAACGCGTCGCGGCACCGCGCGTCGCACAGCCAGAGGTGCCCGATGGCCACGGCCTCGGGCGCGTTCGGCGCGATCCGGCGGCGGCACCACCCGCAGTGGAGGCCTCGGTCGACCGACCACGCCTCGACGTGCCCGAACGACCGCAGATCCTCGCGCCAACCGTCCGACGCGTCGAGGGTGAGCGTGCGCTCCCGCAGGTCGTCGACGCAGAGCGCGATCGCGCAGCCCTCGCGGGCGTGGGCGCCGAACCACGCGACCACCGGCGGTCCGCCGATCTGGAACCCGCGCCACTTCCACGGCTTCATCGAGCCGGGCCACAGGAACTCGCGGCACCCGGTGCACGCCAGCCTCCACTCGACGCCCATCGGCACTCCTCGGTAGAGGATTACCCGGTGATCCTCCGGATGAGCGCCCACTCCTGCGGCTTCGCCCGCCGACCTCCGCGGGAGGCTTCGAAAGAGTAGGTTCCGTCGTTGCCCGCGGACTCGATCCCAGCGCAAGGGTACCGCTCGACGACACGAGCGGGTACCCCGCGATGAAGCGGAATCATGGAGGCGGCGCTATCCTACCTGTCCCCCCTGGAGCGAGGCCGGGACCGCGTCCGGATCGGAAACACCCAGGCCACACCACCCGGCGAAAATGAATGAATCTGCTCGAAGCGGGCGGAGATCGGCGCCAGGAAGGCAAGCTGCTTCCTGAATACTGTGGTTCGACCATGAACTCGTCAAGATTGACGGACGTCATCTTGACG